>WRKE01000300.1 GCA_009778235.1 Pseudomonadota bacterium | reverse complement strand
TTAAATTTTTCGATCAGTCCTTTTTTCTTTTCCGTTGTTTGTGCCATATCAGCACCTCTCCTTCTGCTGCCAGACAAGCCTTTTCCCTCAGCCTCTCTGGAGTCTGGATAGATTGTCCCTGCTCCCGGGTCAGAGGGACGACCCGGGGGGACGGTATGAGCTTCTATACTCCACGCCGATCAACCGTGGCAAGAACAAAAGCACGGTTACCCGGCAGGTTGCAATACTTCGGCAAGATTACGCCGCCTCAAACGCAACATCTGTGAGCCGCTGTCCGCAAACAGCTCTTCGCCCGACAGGCTGTCTTCAACCATAAACGGGCCCGAGCGAATCCGCCGCAATGCCGCCAGATGGGCGCCGCAGCCGAGCTCTCGGCCGATATCGGCGGCCACCACCCGGATATAGGTTCCCCGGCTGCATTCGACCTCGACGCTCAATTGGCTGGTACCGGCGTCGTACCCCAACAACTCGAGACGAAAGATCTCAATCGGCTTGGCCGGTTTTTTGACCTGCACGCCTTGCCGGGCATAGACATACAGCGGCTTGCCCCGATGCTTTGCCGCGGAAAAAGGCGGCGGCGCCTGCATCTGCGGCCCGACATGGCGCCGGAGGCAAGCGGTCAGGGCTGTTTCGGTAAGCGCCGGCACCGGCCTGGTGGCGGTGACGCTGCCCTCGGGATCCTGGGTTGTGGTTTCCACACCCAACTGCAGCCGGGCCTGATAGGTCTTACGTCCGGCCATGAACAGCTCGATCTGCCTGGTGGCCGGACGACCGACGCAGACGATCAACAGGCCAGTGGCAAAAGGATCCAGCGTACCGGCATGCCCCACCTTCTTGATCCCGAGCAGGCGCCTGATCCGGCGGACAATGGCAAAGGAGGTCATCCCCGCTGGCTTGTCGATCAGAAAAAAGCCGTCGTCCCACTCCGGCTTATCCTCTTCGCCCATCACGCTCCAGCCATCGGTGTTCTGTCACTGTACCTCTGGCCGAAGCACGTTCAGCAGGGTGTCGCGCGCCTCCTCCATGGACTGCCCCTTGATCGTGAAGCCGCTGGCGTTCCGATGGCCGCCGCCGCCGAACCGGGCGGCTATCAGAGACACATCACACTTGCCCTTGGCCCGGAGGCTGACGGAAATATGGAGCGGCGCAACCTCCTTGAGGAATACCGCCACCCGCACCGAACTGACGGCCCGGGGCAGGTTAACGAAATATTCGGTATCCACCATGGTGGTGAAGGTGCGCTCCAGCATCTTCTGAGTCACCCGGATGACGGCGATCCGATCCCGCTCATGCATCTCCAGGGTTGCCAGCACCTCCTGCATCAGACGCAGCCGCCCCAGGGTGTAATTGTCGTACAGGTTGTTGCCCACCCGGGCCGGATCCACGCCCCGGCGAACCAGTTCACCCGCCACGGCAAAGGTGTGGCTGCTGGTGGATCCGTAGCGGAACGAGCCGGTATCGGTGTTAATGGCCGCATACAAACACTCCGCCGCCTTGGTGGGAACGTCCGCACCCAGGACCATGGCCAGATCATAGACCATCTCGGCGGTGGACGAACGGTAGTGATCAATCCAGCCGCCGTCGCCGAACCCATCGTTGCCGGGGTGATGATCAATCACCATCAGGGGGCCAAATCCGATCAGCTCGGCGCTGTGCCTGCCCAACCGCTGGGCATCGCCGCAGTCAAGGCAGAGGGTGAGGAAATCATCCCCTGCCCGCTCAACAAATTCCCGCACCTTGTCTATCTCGGTCTGAGCCTGTCCGCATCCGGGCAGGAAACGGTAGATTGGGGGAGCCGGCTCCTCCAGATAGCGGAACACCTTTTTCCCCATGCCCTCGAGGATTTCCGCCATACCAAGCAGGGAACCCAAGGCATCGCCATCGGGGTTGAAATGGGTGGCCAGCAGGATGTGCCCCTTGGCACGGATGGCTTCGACTACCGCCAATTCAGGATTGCTCATGCTTTCTTTCCTCCTCGATTTGACGGAACAGGCTGTCGATGTGTGCCGCTTCTTCATTGAGGCTGTCGTAGTAAAAAAGCAAATCAGGCGTATAGCGCAGGTTGATGGTCTTGGCCAGATGGCTGCGGAAAAAACCTTTGGCGCTTCGCATGCCCTGCAATGCCGGGCCGCTCTCCTGACCGGCCGGAACCGTGAAGTAAATCTTGGCCTGCTTGAGGTCGGGCGTCACCACCACCTTTTCGACGCGGACTTGCGCCAGGCGCGGGTCCGCGACCTGCTGCAGCAGGAGCATGGTCAATTCGTTCTTGACCGCCTCGGCTACCCGCTTGGGTCGCGAGCTTTCCGGGCGGCCCAGACCGGGCAGCTTGAAATCAAAATCCATGAACAGTGCCGATTTTCTAGAGGGTTGCTTCCACCTCGTCGAGAACAAAGGCCTCCAGGTTGTCGCCAATCTTGATGTCGTTAAAGTTCTCGACCCCTATACCGCACTCAAAACCGGTGAGCACCTCCTTAACATCATCCTTGAACCGCCGCAGCGAGGAAATCCTGGCAGTATAGACCACCACCCCTTCGCGGAGCACGCGGACCCGGGCGTTGCGCTCGATCTTGCCGGCGATGACCGCGCAGCCGGCGATAGTCCCCACCTTGGGCACCTGGAAGGTCTCGCGGACGTCGGCGGTGCCGATCACCCGTTCCTCGTAGGTCGGCTCCAGCATCCCCTTCATCGCCTTCTCAATGTCTTCCAAGGCATGGTAGATGACATTGTAGGAGCGGACGTCGACCCCTTCCCGCTCGGCCAATTCCTTCACCTTGACCGTGGGACGAACATTGAATCCGATGATGATCGCGTCCGAGGCGGCGGCCAGGTGGATGTCGTTCTCGGTGATCGATCCGGTACCCTCGTGCAGGGACCGAACCCGGATCGCCTTGGTCGACAGATTTTCCGCCGCCTGCCCGAAGGCCTGGAGCGTTCCCTGGACGTCGGCCCGGAGGATGACCCGCAACTCCTTGATCTCCTGCTCGGCTATCTTCTCAAACAGGTTGTCGAGCGAGACCTTGGAGGCCGAGGCCAATTCGGTTTCGCGGGCCTTGAGCTGCCGAGCCGAGGCCACCGATTTGGCCATCTTCTCGTCGGTAAGGACGACAAATTCGTCACCGGCCTGGGGCACGCCGGAAAGGCCCTGCACCTCGACCGGGATGGATGGGCCGGCCTCCTGGACGTGTTCGCCGCGCTCGTTGACCAGCAATCGCACCTTACCGCTATAGATGCCGGCCACGAAATGGTCGCCCGGCCGCAAGGTGCCTTCCTGGACCAGCACCGTGGCCACCGGCCCCCGCCCCTTGTGGAGCTGTGCCTCGATGACCGTTCCTTTGGCCCGACGGCTGGGATCGGCCCGCAATTCGAGAATCTCGGCCTGGAGTTGAACCGACTCCAGCAATTCCTCGATCCCGATACCTTTCTTGGCCGAGGTCTCGCAGTAGATGGTGGTCCCGCCCCAACTCTCGGGGATGAGGCCGAAGTCGCTCAATTCCCTGCGGACCCGGTCGGGATCGGCATTGTCCTTGTCGATCTTGTTGACCGCCACCACCAGGGGCACGTCGGCGGCCTTGGCATGGGCAATGGCCTCCTTGGTCTGGTCCATGACGCCATCGTCGGCGGCCACGACCAGGACGACGATGTCGGTGACCTTGGCGCCCCGTGAACGCATTTCGGTAAAAGCAGCATGGCCAGGGGTATCGACAAAGGTCAGGTCACCCGAAGGGGCCTGCACATGGTAGGCGCCGATATGCTGGGTGATGCCGCCCGCCTCGCCTCTCGCCACGTCGGTCTTGCGGATGGCGTCGAGGATCGAGGTCTTGCCGTGGTCGACATGCCCCATGACCGTGACCACCGGCGGCCGGGGCAGAGTTTCTCCGCCCTGCCCGCTCTCCTGTTCCTGCATTGCTTCCAATTCCAGTTCCTCGGTCATGGCCTGCTCGACCTCGTAGCCGAAATCGGCTGCCACCAGGGCAGCGGTGTCGACATCCAGAGCCTGATTGAGGGTAGCCAGCACCCCCAGCCGCATCAGGGCGGCGATCACTTCGCTGGCCTTGATGGCCATCCGTTTGGCCAGATCGCCGACACTGATGGTGGAGACCACCTTGATCCGCTTCTTGATCGCCTTGGTTTCGGCCGCCTGCGACACCAACAGTTCTTTCTTGCCGCCCTCTCTCTTTTTCCTGCCTTTGCGGGGCCGCATGAATTCGACATCGCCGTCCGGGTTGAATTCGATCCGGCCTTTCCCCTTTTTCTGCCCTTTGGCGCCCTTGCGGTTGAGATCTTCCTCTTCCGTGGTCTGAACGGAAACCACCCGCTTGGTCTTTTTCTTCGCCTTGTCGCCCCGCGCGGCATCATCCTTGGCTATCGGAACCTCCGGTAACGCCTCTCCGCCAGGAAGAGGACGCGACGACGGCCGCACCGGCTTTTTCTGGACCGGCTTCGCCCTTTTTTCCGGCACAGGAATGACCACTCGTCCCACCACCTTGGCCAACTGTTTCGGTTTCCTCGCCTCTGCCTCGCCTGGATTTTCAGTCGCGGGCGTTGGCTCCGGTTCGGTTGCCGAAGCGACCACGGTTTCGGCGCGCATCTTCTCGGCCGCATCCTCGGCTTCAGGCCCGGCCTTCTTGGCAGGCATGGGTCCGGCCGCCATTGGCTGCTGCCCGGCGACCGCCTCGACAGCCTCTTGCTCCTCGCGCGGCAACGTCTCCACCTGGGGTGGGGCGGCGGCATCGAAGGCCTCGGCCGTCTGCGGCGCCTCTGCTGGCTCCGTTTTTTCCTGCAACCGGGCCTCCAAGGCCTGAACCTCGGCTTCTAGGGCGAGCGCTTCGGCCTCTTCCTGTTTCTTAGCCGCTTCTTCCTTGTCCGCCTTGGAGCGACGCCGGACCACGGTAGTGCCCTTGGCGGCAGGCTCAGGTCTGTTTTTCAGCTCGATCCGTCCCGATCCAGCGTCGGACGCGGCATCTCCCATCAGTTTCCTGCGAATACCTGCGGCCACATCATCATCCACGCTCGAACTGGGGCTGCTGACGGCATAGCCCATTGCGACCAGCTTGTCGGCCAGTTCCTTGCTCTTGAGTCCAAACTCCTTGGCGAGATCGTATATACGAACCTTGCTCATCAAACGCTCCCTTCCTCTGTCCCCCGCCCGGCACGATCAGTCCGTTTTCGGATTTTTTTGCTTTTTGCCAACCGTTCACGGCAGGTAGTGTGGTTGCAGCAATATATTCCTCGACCCGCCAAAACGCCGCGCTGATCCTCGGTCAGCACACCGTCGGCCACGATGAATCGCAGCAGTTCAGCCTGAGGCCCCTTGCGGCCGCAGCCCCGGCAGGTCCGCAACGGGACATGCCCCCGCCGCATCAGGCGGCTCCGTCCTCCGACGCATTGATCGCATCAGTTTCCGCATTCTCTCCGACCGCCCCGGCCGGCACCTCGGAAGGCTCCGGCGACTGTACCAGGGCGGCTTTTTCCTTAAGCGCCTTGGCTTTTGCTTCATCCAGACGGGTCAGGGCCATCAACTTCTCGGTTTCCATCCCGGCCAGCCGACCAGCCGTGGCTATCCCGGCGGCGAACAGCCGATCAGCCAAGCCTTCGTCCACCTCGTCGACCTCGAGCAGACTGCGATAGTCGTTATTCTCCAGGTTGGCGTAGCGGGACTCGCTCTTGACGTCGATCTTCCAGTTCAGCAGTCGGGAGGCCAAGCGCACGTTCTGCCCTTGGCGGCCAATGGCCAGAGACAACTGGTCGTCGGGCACCACCACCAGCATGGTTTTCCTCTCGTCTTCGATGATGACCATCGACACTTCCGCCGGCGCCAGGGCATTGTACACATACTTGGCCGGATCGGGGCTCCAGGGGACGATATCGATCCGCTCGCCTTGCAGCTCCTGCACCACATTCTGAACCCGTGATCCCTTGAGGCCGACACAGGCGCCCACCGGATCCACATCCGATTCGATGGAGGATACCGCGATCTTGGCCCTAAATCCCGGCTCTCGGCTGGCCCCCATGATCTTGACGATGCCTTCGGCGATTTCAGGAACCTCCATCTCAAACAGCTTGATCAAAAATTCGTTGCAGGTCCGGCTCAAGATCAATTGGGCATCACGGAACTTGCCGCTTTCCCTGGCCTCGCGACGCACCTCCTGCAGATAGGCCCGAATACGGTCTCCCTGCTTGTACGACCGTTTCGGGATCTGACCCTCACGGGGCAAAATGGCGTCGGTGCGGCCCAGATTGATGATCATGTCGCCCCGTTCGAATCGTTGGACGATCCCGTTGACGATACTCCCCTCGCGGTCGCGGTACATTTCATAGATGACATCGCGCTCGGCATCGCGCATCCGATGGATGATGACCTGCTTGGCGGATTGGGCGGCAATGCGGCCCAGGTCGGCGATATTGTCCAGCTTCTCACCGAGATCATCGTCGATCTCGGCATCGGGGTCGAGCCGCCGCGCATCTTCCAGGGATATTTCGGTCTCCTCGTCGAACACCTCGTCCACCACCGTGCGATACTGGAACACCTCGATCTCGCCCAGATCTTCATTGAATTGAACTTCGATCTCCCGGCGATTGCCAAATTTTTTCCGGACAGCCGAGCGGACGGCCTCTTCGATGGCATCGATCAACAGGGCACGATCAATCCCCTTGTCCCGGCAAATCTGATCGACAATTCGTTTGAGATTTTCTGCTCCAACCATGTTGTACTCCAACTCAGGCAATCGTTTGCATGTTCCCGCGAACTTACAGCGTCAGGCGTGCCCTTGATATATTTTCCATGTCAACCTGAATGGTCTCCCCATCCAGCGCCAACACCACCGCGTCTTTCTCTATACCCCGCAGGGTACCGATCAGCATCTTCTGCCCGGCCACGGGCTCCCGCAGCTTGATCTTCGCCAGCTTGCCGGCGAAGCGGACAAAGTCGTCTCGCTTCTTGAGCGGTCGCTCCAAACCAGGCGAGGAAACCTCGAGATGATAGGCGTGATTGATCAAATCTTCCACCTCGAGATAGGCGCTGATTTCCCTGCTCACCGCGGCACAGTCGTCAATGGTGACCCCGCCTTCCCGGTCGATGAACAACCGGAGCACCCAGCCGTGCCCTTCCCGGCGGAATTGGATCTCCACCAGCTCCATCTCCATGTCGGCCAACAGGGGCTCGGCAAACCCCTTGATGGTGATGAGCAATCGATCCGTCACCTCTTCCACAGCATGCCCCGCGTTCGTTCAACTGACCCTGGCCGCTCGACAACCCCCCGCACCGATCCCGGACTTAAGCCGGGTGAATGTTTCTCCGGCGCCGATGATGCGGCCAAGCAGCAGCGAGCACTCGCCCTTTTCCCCGTGCCATCGAAGGATGGCTGCACGGGACAAGACAATAAAAAAAGCGGGCAGAGCCCACTTTCGCAATACACCGGCATTTCCGATGCCGACCCCGGCAGGGATCAAAGCAACTGTGGCGCCGGGGCCAACCTCCTTTTGGAGCGGGCAACGGGGTTCGAACCCGCGACCCCAAGCTTGGGAAGCTTGTGCTCTGCCAACTGAGCTACACCCGCTCTGCCGTTCTCAAGGAAGTTCGATAAAATAGAGTATCGGCCGCTAATTGTCAAGCCCAACGCATTGCCAATCACTGATTTTCTCGCCCCCCACGTCCCCTTCAACGGGGATGGATAGCCGTGCTTCAAGTAACAATAAAATCATACAGTTGATCCAAGAGCCCGATCTTAACGCCCCATGACCTCAAAAACCCTCGTTTGGGTGGAAGCAGGTGCGGGCGTTCTCTTTACAGACACTTTTATTGGTGTATAATCGGCCTCATGGATATCATTACCACCCATATCGGCGCCGACTTCGACAGCCTGGCCGCCATGGTCGCCGCCAAAAGGATCTATCCCGAGGCCGAACTTGTCTTTCCGGGATCGCAGGAAAAATCGGTGCGCGACTACCTTGCCCAGGAGTTTCGCAACATCTACGGCTTCAAGAAAATCAAGCACGTCGACCTGAGCAGGGTGCGGCGGCTGATCGTGGTTGACACCCGACGACCGAGCCGAATCGGCAAGCTGGTGGAATGCCTCAACAACCCTGGTTTGGTCGTTCATCTCTACGACCATCACCCCGATGCCCCCGGCGACATGCGCGGTGCCCATGAGGCCGTCGCCCCCTTTGGCTCGACCACCACCATCTTCACCCGTCTCTTCCGCGAGCAGGGCATCATGCCCAGCCCGGACGAACTCACCCTGATGGCGCTCGCAATCTACGAGGACACCGGCAGCTTCCTCCACTCCTCAACCCGCCCCGAGGATTTGGAAGCCGCCTCGTGGCTGCTCGCCCACGGGGCCAACCTCGACATCGTCACCCAGTTCATTTCCCGGGAACTCTCCGCGGAGCAGATCAACCTCATCGGCCAATTGCAGCAGGAAGCGCAGTCCTATGTCATCTGCGGGGTGCCGGTGGTAATCTGCAGGCTGGTCAATGATGATTATATCGGCGACTTTGCGGTCATCATCCAGCGATTGATGGTGATTGAAAACATCGATGTGCTCTTTGCCCTGCTCAGCTTGGGCGAACGGACCTATCTCATCGCCCGCAGCCGCATCCCGGAGGTCAATGTCGGCACCATTGCCCGCGAGTTCGGCGGCGGCGGGCATGCGTCCGCCGCTTCGGCCACCATCCGTGACCTGACCATCGCCGAGGCGGAGGAGCGGCTGGTCGGGCTCATCCACCGCCATATCCGCCCCAAGGCAGTGGCCGGCGAACTGATGAGCTCCCCGGTGATCACCGTCACTCCCGATGTCAGCATTGATCAGGCCAACCAACAGATGACCCGCTACAATGTCACTGTCCTGCCGGTGGTCCGGGAAAACGGCGGCCACGATACCGACTCGCCGCCCATCGGTTTTCTGGGCATGATCTCGAGGAGGGTGGCGGA
Source organism: Pseudomonadota bacterium (assembly GCA_009778235.1). GTDB lineage: Bacteria > Desulfobacterota > Desulfobulbia > Desulfobulbales > Desulfobulbaceae > Desulfobulbus. Next base: position 7,003 of record WRKE01000300.1, on the reverse strand, counting down.
AAAGGCCATTTTCCACAAACTGGGCAACCTGCCGGTGGCCGACTACATGACCACCGAAATCGCCACCATCCCCGAGAGCGGCACCCTGGCCGACATCCAGCGGCTGATCATCGAAAACCGCCAGCGGCTCATCCCGGTGGTCCAGGGTGAGGCGATCGTGGGCGTAATCACCCGCACCGACCTGCTCAGCCTGCTGGTCCACGACCCGACTCATCTCTCCCCTGACCTGCTCGGCAGCGACGAACGGCCGTCGGTGGAGCGAATCCGCAACCTGGCCGGCCTCATGGCCCAGGTGCTGCCCCGCGACATCATCGTGCTGCTGCGCGAAATCGGGGAGATCGCCGATGCGACCGGCTGCAGCGCCTATGTGGCCGGCGGCTTTGTCCGCGACCTGCTCCTCCATGTCAAGAACACCGACATCGATATCGTCATCGAAGGCGACGGCATCGGTTTTGCCAAGGCGCTGGCCGAACAGCGCCACGGCATTGTCCATCCCCACGAGAAATTCGGCACCGCCACGGTGATCTTCCCGGATCAGACCCGCATCGATGTGGCCACGGCCCGGCTGGAATATTACGATCATCCGGCGGCCATGCCCACGGTGGAACACAGCTCGATCAAGCTCGATCTCTACCGCCGCGATTTTACCATCAATGCCATGGCCATCCACATCAACCCGCAACGGTTCGGGGTCCTGGCCGATTACTTCAACTGCCAGAACGACCTCAAGGAACGGCGCATCCAGACCCTGCACAACTTAAGCTTTGTCGAGGACCCGACCCGCATTTTCCGGGCGATCCGCTTCGAGGGCCGCCTCGATTTCACCATTACCCGCCACACCGAGAAGCTGATCAAGAACACGGTGCAGCTCAACCTGTTCGACCAGGTCGAGGAGCCCCGTTTTTTCCACGAACTCAAGCTGATTCTTGCCGAGGACGATCCCACCCCGGTCCTGAAGCGGATGGCCTATTTCAAGCTCTTCCCCTTTCTCTGGCCGAATTTGTACCCCAACTTCAAGATCGACCGCCGCTTCCTCCACCTGCTCACCCAGGCGAACCAGGCCATTGCCTGGTTCAAGCTGCTCTACCCGCCCGACAAGCTGGAGTCCTGGATGGTCTACCTGCTGGCGATCATGAGCCGCTCGCGCCCCAAAGATCTGACAGCCTTCTGCCACCGCTTCGACCTGCCGCCCCGGCAGCGGCGGAAGCTGGTGACCCAGAAAACCGAGACCGAACGGATCGCCCAGGAAATGCGGAAGCGCCCTTTCCTCCGGCCCAGCGAAATCTACTGGCTCTTGCACGAGCTCGACAACGAAGGGCTGCTGTATTTGATGACCATTGCCCGCAAGCGTTTCATCCAGCAGGCCGTCTCCCTGTATGTCACCGACCTGCGCCGGGAGACGCCCCTGGTCGGCGGCAAAGAGATCAAGGCCATGGGGTATATCCCCGGGCCCCTGTTCCGGGCCATCCTCAATCACCTGCTGGAAATGCAACTCGATGGGGAAATCACCGACCACGACCAGGCCATCGCCTTCATCCGCACCACCTATCCGGTCGACACCCAGCCGCGGCATTGACCACGGCCACACTTTTTCCCTCGCTTTTCCTCAATTTTGCCTTATTTTTTTTTCACAAACCCACACCCCGAGTACCACATCCGGGCACACACCCCGTTCCAGGAGCTTCTTTTCACATGGATTTTGATTTCAACACCCTTATGCGGCAATTGATCATCCAGGCGCCGCCCCTGCTGTTCGCCCTGACCGTGCACGAACTGGCCCACGGCTACGTGGCCTGGCGCCTGGGCGATCCGACCGCCAAAAATCTCGGCCGTCTGACCTTGAACCCGCTCAAGCACCTCGATCCTCTGGGGGTCTTGGCCTTCATCATCATGAAAATCGGCTGGGCCAAGCCGGTACCAGTGAATCCCCGTTATTTCAGACAGCCGCAGCGCGATATGCTGCTGGTCGCCCTGGCCGGCCCAGCGGCCAACGTCGCCCTGGCCGTGGCCAGCGCGGCGCTCGCCCATCTGTTCGTGGCCCTGCAATTCACCCTGCCCTTCTTTGTTCTCCAGCCGCTGGTGGCCATGCTGGCGGCCAGCGTCTGGATCAACGTCATGCTGGCGGTTTTCAACTGCATCCCCATTCCCCCGCTCGACGGTTCCAGGGTACTGATGGGCCTGCTTCCCTTCAATGTGGCCCGCAGCTACGCCAAGCTGGAACCGTTCGGATTCCTCATCCTCCTGGCCCTGTTTTATACCGGGGTGATCGGCTGGGTGATCATGCCCGTCATCCGCTTTGCCAACACCCTGTTGCTGAGATAAAAAAAAAGACCCGGAATATTCCGGGTCTTCCAAGGTCCGCCGTTTGGACAGCGGAAAAGGTTACAGCTTACAGCTAAACCCAACGGTCAGAACTTACAGCAAAACCCAACGGTCAAAAGATGGGCGGCGGCGTTCTTGATCTCACCGTCGATAGCGCCCCCGTACGGGGTGTTATTGACCCGGCGGCTTTCTTTGTCGTCATACAGATACGCCGCGCCGATTTCCATGTCCTGGTTGATTTTGTACCGGACGCCCACAGAGTACAGGCGGGCGTCCGAGTCGGGCAACTCGAACCCCAGCGTGCTGTCCGGCGCGGGATTTTTGTCGATGGCGAACCCAGCCATGAGTGTCCAGTCATTCTTCATGTCGTAGGTAACGCTCAGACGCCAGGCATCGGTATCAGACCATGATTTTCGCTTGGGATCATCGAATGCCTGCGTCAAGACCGTATTGCCCAAGGCGGTCGGATAGGTGAAGTCCAAGCGGTCGTAGGCCGACCAGTAGGTGCGGTCGTAGCCTAATTCCACGGTCAACTGATCAAAAAAGGTATACGAAACAGCCACCGCCAGGACAGCCGGCAAAGGAATTTCAACCCCGGTATCGCCGTTGTAGGTCAGCGGGTAGCCTGGAATGGGCGGGAAGTTCGTCGACAGATTGGCCTGGCCTTTGACCCCCAGCTCGACCTTGGACCGATAGGTGACGCCGATATTCAGCTTGTCCACCGGCCGGATGGACATCGCCAGATTATAGCCGGCCTCCCAAGTGTTGCCACCCATGTCTCTGGAGGCCATGACGGGATAGCCACCAATTTCACCCACCTGCCCATTACTCTTGACCCTGCCGTCGACATACACGCCCCGGATGCCGGCAGCCACCGAGAACCGGTCGCAGAACCGATAGGAAACCGTGGGGTTGAACTCAAAAATCTTGACCGTGAATTCTTCCGCGGTGGTGCGCGGATGCGTGTTCAGCCACTCTTTCGACAACCCGCCCGGCGCGGTCACCGAGAAACCGAACCGGAAATTGTTGTATTCCGGCGAGACCACGAACAGGGTGGGCATGAGAAAATTCTCGGGCTCACTATGGCCGCTATTGGCCGCGTCGCGGGCATCTATATAGTCAATCGAAGTCAGATGAATCCAGGTGGCGTCCGACTCGACCACGGCGCGGTTCTCCATCCAGGACATGTTGGCGGGATTATAGTAAGCGGCGTCGGCTCCCGGAGTGTAGGCCACATAACCGCCGGCGCGGGCCACTGAGTTTACTGATTGTTCCGGGATGCGATAGCCCGAGGCCAGCGCCGATCCAGTCGCCGCCAGCAGGATCAATCCCGCGATTCCACATGTTTTCTTCATTAATTCCCCCCTTCTTTTGTTGTTGAAAATCAGGCCTTATGCCTGCAGGTTGTCGGCTGAATACAAATACCGTTTGATCTTGTGGGTAGCGGTCTTGACGAAAGGTTCGCGCCTCTCCAAAATCCGGGAGAGGCGGGAAGAATTCGAGAGTTGCTCGTTGACCGCGGCACGCATCTCCTCGAACAGATCGGCGATGAAGCGGTAGCGCTGGGTCCGGCTCTGGCCGGCTGTTTTCCCGTCGATGAATTCATAGTCCGGGTACACCCAGGCCTCGAGCAACCCCCGGTTTTCAATAACCAGCGACTCGAACACAAAGGGATAGGCGTTCAACTTGTGCTCGATCGCCTCGGGATACACGTTTTCGCCGTTCGACAAAACAATGACCGACTTGGAGCGCCCCTTGATGTGCAGGTTGCCCGCCGCATCGAGCATGCCGAGGTCGCCGGTCTTGAGCCAACCGTCCTCGGTCAGCGTTTCCTTGGTCGCCTCCTGGTCGTTATGATAGCCCCGCATGATGTTCTGACCCCGGGCCAGGATCTCACCGATCCCGGTGGTGGGATGGGGATCCTCAATGCGGACCTCGACCGTGGGTACCGGTTTGCCGGATGAACCGATCTGGATGGTCGGGTCGCCGGGCGGGCCGCCGGCGATCAACGGCGACGCCTCGGTCAGGCCGTAACCGATGAGGTAGGGAAAATTGGCGTCACGGAGAAAGGCCTCAACCTCCGGGTTGAGGGCCGCGCCTCCGATCCCCATCACCTCCAGCCGGTTGCCGAAAAAGGCATACAGTTTAGCGCCGATCTTGCGGTAGATTATCTTCCTGCTCGGGCCGAACCGGCAGAAGAAGCTGAGCAGCCTGCTTTTTTCCACCGCCGGCAGCACCCGTTTCTTGAAAATCTTCTCGATGATCAACGGCACGACCATCATCACATGGGGCCGTTCCTTGTCGCAGATCCTCTGCAGGATGGCAGGAGTGGGCGTCTTGCCGGCATAAATGATCCGGCACCCTGCCGACAGGGGCAGCAGGAAACCGGCCGTGAACTCGTAGGTGTGGGCGATGGGCAGCACCGAGAGAAACACCCAGCCGGGAACGATCTGCATGAGGCTGCGGGCCGAGTGGGTGTTGGCGCACAGGTTACGGTGAGAGAGCATCACGGCCTTGGAAAAACCCGAGGTGCCGGAGGTGTACAGGATAGCGGCCAGGTCATCCGGCGCGACCTTGGGAAAATCCAAGGTTTCGTCGCGGGCCTGGTCGCCGAAGTCGGCCAGCGCCTGGGCAACGAAGTCACTGAGGGGCTGCGGGCTGATCAGGCCGGTGTTGTCGCGGTAATCGTCAAAGGTGATGACATGGCGCAACTGCTGCTTTAAATCATAAATTTTTTCGATCTGCCGCTGGGTGAGGAAGATCACATCACAGCGCATCTCTCCCAGAATATGATGGACATCGGCATCCGGAAGATCGGGAAAAATGGGCACGGTGATTGCGCCCAACCGGACCACCGCCAGATAAACAATACCCCAATGGTGGGAATTCTCCCCCAGCAGGGCGACCCGGTCGCCCTGTTTGACCCCAAGCCGCCGCAACAGGGCGGCGATGGCGAGAATCCGCTCGTGCATGGTCTTGTAGGAAAGCGGCTCGTCCAACGCCATACCGGTGGCGGGTAGCTGCCGGTACTTGCGGCAGCTGATATCGATCAAACCGTTTAAGGTAGTCGCGTTTTCCTGAATGACCGGGAGATGATCCGCCATCACTTGTTCATCGGCGATCTCCTCGCCCCCATCATGGTTCAACTCGGCTTCATCTGGTGATGCTTGCATGCTTTTCTTCCCCTCGTTCCTTGATTCCGCATAACGTCATCGTTGGCTTGTTTACCATAACGGATAATGATTTTCAAAGAAAACGGGCTATTCCCTTGACACGGCAAGAAGGGAGCGGGTAAATTTTATAAATTTACGTAGTTATCTTCAACCTCCCGCGATCCATATGCCTCGATTACTGTCCTTTTCCCTGTCGTTGATGATGGTGGGCATCGTTGCGCTGCTTCACCCTCTCGCGGATGCTCAAAGCGTACAACCGGCCACTGCAACCGCCAATAAACAGAAAATAACCCCCAGCATTGCCAAGGCCCCCGAAGCGGCCAAGCCTGCTGCGCAGGCTGCCAGTCCCTCCAAATCCTCGGTAAAAAAATCCGCGGCCGGCCCGGCTAAAACCAAAGCAAGCCCGACGGCTCCTGCGTCGGCCCAGGCCAAGAGCAGCGCCCAGGCGAGCGGAACCGCCAAGGCGGCCTTGTCTAAAACAAAGCCGCAGATTGCCGCAGGTCAAACCGCACCGGCTTCCAAGGCCGCGCCGTCCCGGCGAGGCAAAAAAGCCAGGGAGACCAAGGCCGCCACGGCACGGAAAGCGGCGCATCCCGCTCCGGTTGCGGCCAGCGCCGAGGGTGTCCAGGGGTTCGAAAAACAGATCAGCGCCAGAAGCGCCATCATCATGGATGCGAATACCGGCGGGGAACTCTTTGCCAAATACCCCGACAACCCGCGCCAGCCAGCCTCCACCATCAAGATCGTGACCGCCATGATCGCGCTTAAGTCACTGAAGGACAACGATGTGGTCGAGGTCAGCAGCCACGCGGCCAGTATGCCCAGCTCCAAGGTGTTCCTTGAAACCAGCAAGCAGTACCAGGTCAACGATTTGATCAATGCGGTTCTGCTTGCCTCTGCCAATGACGCCAGCGTTGCCCTGGCGGAAAAAGTCTCTGGCAGCGAAGAGAATTTCGCCAATCTGATGACCCTTTCGGCACGCTTGTGGGGAGCCCGCAATACCGTCTGCCGCACCGCCTCGGGCCTGACGGCCCTTGGTCAGCAATCGACCTCCCGCGACCTGGCCACCCTCTTCCGCTACGCCATGCAGCACGACGAGTTTGCCCGGCGAATGCGGGAAAAAACCATCACCACCTCGTACGGCAAGGTTTTACGCAACCATAACAAGGCGCTGTGGAGGGTGGACGGTGCCCTTGGCGGTAAAACCGGCTACACCGTTGCGGCGCGGCAGACCTATGTCGGGCAGTTCAGCCGGGACAACCAGACCATAGTGGTGGCGCTCATGGGCAGCGAGACGATATGGGCGGACGTGGGCAAACTGGTCGAATACGGCTTCAAGAAACAAAAAGATGAGCAACTGGCCCAGTTCAGCCACAGCGCCTCAGACGGATCCATGCGGACCAACTGATACCATTTCCTCTTGCCAATGCAGCGGGTTTTGGCGGGAGCATATTGAATTTTAATGAAAAAATATAAATATTTTTTGCATTAATAATAGAAAACGATAT
>WRKE01000299.1 GCA_009778235.1 Pseudomonadota bacterium | reverse complement strand
GAGCGCATCCCAGATATATACAAAAGTCCCATCCGAGACCACGTTGCCATTGGCGTCATGAGCCCAGTTAGCTACCCCCATTGTGGAGATTTGGTTATTGGCACTGTTGATGACGGGGGACATGGTTGCTTGGAACGATGGGATTCGCTGCGCTCAACCCATCCTACGGGCTAAAAATCATTTTTCAACACCCTATTGGATGCAGGATATGGCACCATCGACAAATAACCAAACTAAAACATAATTATCAAATATAAATTTATTAATCACAAATGTGAAACAGCAATAAACTTTAGCGTTATCATCGTAATAAAATGAATAATAAATCCTAAAATTGAAAAGTAAAAAGAAACTTTATTCACTGTCACAGAAATTTTATTTCTATTATTTTTCTTGCATTCATTCTGTAATTGTGAAAAAAATGACAAGTTGATGTTAGGAAAAAATGGATTTGTAACTGCATTTTTCACAAGATCATAGTTTGTTTTCTTAGCTGAACGAATAAGGATGCAAGTGCTAGCAATGAAGCTTAGCAGAGATATATCCAACAAAATCTCTAGTATGTTAATGATTGATCTCATGTAACAAATACATATACTGCTATTCAGCAGTGCAGCATCCAACAATTTTATCATTTATAATGCTAACATTATTTATGCTTCCCATGCTAAAGCCACCTCCAAAGCCAAATCTATAATCAGATTCACCAGAAATCAATGAATACGACTTGCCATGAAACAGCGCACCCCAAATAACACCGCCTTTGTCAAAATAAGAATAGCCTGAAACACCATGTTTTTCTGGGCATCTTTTGGTAGTCCCACCAACATCACTTATTGATGAACTACCTTTCAATGCCAAGCCTAATTCCAATCCTAGCAGTCTGTTGAAAATAAGGTTGTTTGTTTAAGCAGAGGTTCTATTCCATCCATTTTTTGATCTTTGACATGGTATTTGTAGCCATTTTTGCTGTGGTTTCGTGCTGTTTGAATCGACCAAGAGTGCAATACCGCTTCAGAGGAAAGTTTTCTCCTTATCCAGAGGCAATCATGCCCAGGTTTCGCATCCGGACCATGTTGTAGGCGGCTGCCGAAAGCGTAAACAACCAATCGATCTTTTCCTCACCCTTGTATCTGGCCTTGCGTAGCCAAGCGATGGTCTTCATCCAACCAAAGATCTCTTCCACCCGCTTGCGTTTCCTCTGGCTGACCGCATAGCCCGCATGACGAGTGGTCCGCCCATCAATGGCGGAACCCTTGACCTTTTGCGCCACATGTGGGGTGGCGTTCAGACGGCGCAGGCCGGTAACGTAATTGGCATAATCATATCCCTTGTCCGCGCCGATGGTGATTCGTTTTCTCCCGGGCACATCGGCAACCATAGACAGCCCAGCCTCACGCTCCGCTATCCCGGTCGCCGGGGTGACACGCGTATCCACGGCAAGACCATTCCGGTTCTCCATCAGGATATGGCCCATAAAATACAGCCTGGCCTCCTTGCCTTCGCCTTTCTTGTACAGTTGGGATTCCGGATCACTGACCGAGACATGGGTGGCATTGCTCCGCTTCTCTCCATGGAAATCCACCTCCGGATTACGGCCGCCGCCGGAAGGATGAGGCTCTTCATCCCTGGGATGAAAACTCTTCAACGAGGCCCATGACTCAATCAAGGTGCCATCCACAGTGAAATGATCATCGGACAACAACCCAGCCTCCTCGGCCTGGCTACAGATGGACCGCAGAAAAAGAACGGCTATGTCGCTTGGGAGCAGCCGCTCCCTGTTCTTGGAATACACCGAATGATTCCAGATCGTCTCGTCCATGGATAAACCGACGAACCAGCGGAAAAGAAGATTGTAATCCAACTGTTCAACCAGCATCCGTTCACTGCGGATCGTATAGAAAATTTGCAGCAACAGGGAGCGAAGCAACTGCTCCGGTGGAATCGATGGCCGCCCTGTCTTGGCATACAGTTCGTGGAAAACAGGAGAAAGCTTCTTCAACGCCGCATCCGCCATGGTACGGATTGGACGCAATGGATGATCCTGAGGCACTCGGGCTTCGGGAGAAAGATAGCTGAACACCTTCTGCTGGTGGATGTCATGACCACGCATATTCCACCTCTATATCAATAATTCCAATATGTTGAATATACATGATCCTCGTGGTTATGTCACAATAAGTGTCTCTGTAATTGGAAGTTCTTCAACAACCTGCTAGGTAGTGGGTGGGACAGGGAAGTTCCATGGCTGTTGTCCTGTGATCATTGCCTTCAATCGGGCGATACGCGCCAGCGAACAGTTAAGACGTTGCGGCTCTATCCGGCCGCTGGCAAGCAGGGCCTCAATCGCCTTAATGCCTTCCCGCACCGCGTCTTCGGTCGGACAGAGATTGTTGCCGACCACCACCACATCCACTCCGGCCAGCACCGCCCGCTGCACGGCCTCCGCATAGGACCAGCCTGCGCTGATGGCCCGCATTTGCAGATCATCGCTGAACACCACCCCGTCAAATCCGAGCGCCCGCCGCAATTGTCCCGTTACCATGGCCGGCGACAGGGTGACCGGGAGTCCGGATGGATCAAGCCGGCGGTTGATCAAATGGGCTGTCATGATTCCGTCGGCATAGCCTGCGGCCAACAGTTGCCGGTAAGGTTCCAGCTCGATTGCCTGCCACTGTTCCGTGGTGTCGACAAAACCCAGGTGCGAATCGCGGCCGGCGCTGCCGTGGCCGGGAAAATGCTTGAGGCAGCAACCAATGCCCCAGCGATGGTGGGCCTCGATGAAGACGCGGGCATGGGCTGCCACCAGGGCCGGATCAACCCCAAAACTCCGCTGGTGGCGGCCGATGATCGGATTATCCGGGTTGAGGTTGAGGTCGACCACCGGCGCGAAATTGAGGTTGATCCCGTATCTGGCCAATTCCGCTGCCATTTGGTCTGCGGCCCGCGCCGTGGCTTCCACTCCTTCGCCGGCCAATTCCATGGCGCTTCGGGAAGCAAGAAAGCCGCTTTTCTGGGTCAGCCGGCAGATTCTGCCCCCCTCCTGATCAATGGCAATCAAGGGCGGACTGGCGGCGAATTGACGCAATCCGGCAACCAATTGCATGAGTTGTCGGGGTGATTCGATATTTTGCACCGAGCCGTCGACATTGCGGGCAAAGAGGATGACCCCGCCCAGTTGGTCGTCGGCCAAGGCCCGGGCAAGCCAATGGTCTAGCCCGACCTCGCACCCGAGAAACCCCACCACGAACATCTGTCCCAGATTCAATCCACTCTCCATCGCCTCACTCTGTCTGTCCTGTCCAGGGATTCTTGCTCGTCGGAAATTTGACAACCAAAGAGCGTCCCCTAGCCAACGACAGGATTCTCCACACATAACACAGTGTATTTATTATACAATAAAAATTATTGTACAACAGCACAAATTATTATACTATAGGCACGAAAATCGCTTACCAAGTATGGTCCGTACTGGGCGATATATCCCGCCACCATAGCTTCCAAGCCAATCATGGGATTGTTATGAACGTGAAAATACTTGATGACCAGGTTGATTTACAGGTTGCCTCCACCATGGAAAACCTACTAACAGAACTGTTCCATTACCGGCTCCAAGCAGAAAAACTCCAGAAAATCAATGCGCTCTACCAGAGAATGGCAGGGATCCTCGACTTGCCGTCCATGATCGAGACCTATTCCATCTGGCTGATGGAATTTATCGACCACGAGCTGATCGGCTACCACAATCCGGACAGGCAGCGCATGCACATGTTCTGCTCTTCTCACGGGCCCAAAAGGCGGGAAGCCATCCAATTGGCACAGGAAATTCTGGAACAACCGTTGAATCAACTGCCGAATGGCGCCCGGACCGCTGGCTTCACCGTCCACCAATGGGTACTCAACCCGGTTGACTGTGAAGGAAGGCTGGTCATCCTGACCGAGGGCAAAACCATGGTCGAGGACGAGTTGCAATTCATCGACGAATCCCTCGCCATCATGGCCGAGCCGTTGAAGCGGGCCTTGGAGTACGAAGAGATCTTCGCCCAAGCCCGCCGGGATAGCCTCACCGGCATGCCCAACCGTTTTGTGTTTGAGGACCGGATCAATGGCATGGTCGAACAGGCACGCCGGTATAATCGCCCCCTCACCCTGGCCGCGCTCGACCTGGATCATTTCAAGGCGGTCAACGACACCATGGGCCATCTCATGGGCGATCAGGTACTCAAGCAGGTCGCGGCCGCCCTGAAGCGGGAAATCCGTCTCACCGACCTGCTGGTCCGGATGGGGGGCGACGAGTTCCTCCTGGTCCTGCCCGACACCAACCTACAGGATGCCAAATTCTTGACAGAACGGCTTTGCCTGGCGGTGGAACAGCTCAACATCGAAACCAAAGCCGGAAAATTGGCAATCAGCATCGGCCTGGCCGAGTGGCAGCCGGACATGACAATCCAGACCTGGCTCGAACAGGCCGACGACATCCTTTACCAAGCCAAGGCCAGCGGCGGGGCACAGGTCGCTATCCAATAGGGCCACCAATCAATCGCCAATCAACCGTCCAGCCGGAACCGCTGGCGTTTTGTTGCAGGCTCCGGTTTACCTCTTTGCCAGCTGAATCCGCAGCGGGATGCGGTGGAGTGAGCGCCCCGTTTGTTCGGTGGTGCCGAGCCGCCAATCCGCGCATTGCAGATCGCTGCCGAGCAACCGCTCGATCTCTCCCACCAGCCCCTTGACATTGATCACCGGATGCCGGCTGAAGACCTCCGGCAGGCCGTAGGTCAGATTGCACGCCAGGCAGTGCCCCGGCCGCTCGTGCAGATTCAAAAAAAAGTCAAGGGTGTTGGCTTGCGGGTCATACCCGGCATAGGTCAAGGCGATATCGTAGGCCCCCTCGCCCGCGTCGCCGAACAGGGCATCGAAAAAAGCATTGGCGCGTTCCGGTGGAAATAAGCCGCGGAGAACCTGTTCTGTGAATATTTGCTCTGGCTGTATCATGGGCTGTGGCTCTTTGTCAAAAATCTGTCTACAGTACATCTCAAACCGGATCCGTCGGCCGCAAGCCGCGGTGACAGACCCAGACGGCTGCGACTTTACCCAGTGGTGAGCGCCGGTGTCAACAGACATTGCGCCCCGGTCCCCGCTGTGGTAGAAGAGCGGCTATGCACTCCCCCATCCCTCCGCCTTTCGATCAGGCCGCGATCTCCTCTCCGTCTTCGTTTGCCGGTCAACTCAATTGCGCGCAACACACCGCGGTCACCCATGGCGACGGCCCCATCCTGGTGATTGCCGGCGCCGGGTCGGGCAAGACCCGAACCCTGGTCTACCGGATGGCCCATCTCATCGACCGGGGCGTGCCGCCCGAATCGATCCTGCTCCTGACCTTCACTCGCCGGGCCGCCCAGGAAATGCTCAGCCGCGCCGCCGAACTGACCGCCGGCTCCTGCCGCCGGGTCATGGGCGGGACCTTTCACGCCACCGCCAATATCCTGCTTCGCCGGCATGGGCATCATCTGGGCCTGGGCGCCAATTTCACCATCATCGACCGGGGCGATGCCGAGGGCATCATCAATCTGCTCAAGTCTTCCCTGGGCATGGCCGGGGCCGGCAAACGTTTTCCTTCCAAACGGGTGGTGATGAACCTGATCTCCGGGGCAGTCAACCGGGCGACCACCATTGAGCAGATGGTCCATGGCGAGCACATTCATCTCGTTGAATTTATAAATGATTTTTATACAATTGCCGAGCATTACCGTCAGTTCAAGCTCGATCACGGCCTGATGGATTACGACGATCTGCTGATCAACTGGAAGCGGCTGCTGGCCGAATCACCGGCCGCCCGCGATGAATTATCGGCCCGCTTTCAGCACATCCTGGTGGATGAATACCAGGATACCAATCTGCTCCAGGCCGAAATCGTGCGGTTGCTGGCCCACCGCCACAGCAACGTCATGGTGGTCGGCGATGACGCCCAATCGATCTACAGTTTCCGGGGGGCTCATTTTGCCAACATCATGCGGTTTCCCGAGCAGTTTCCGGGCACCGCCCTGGTCAAGCTCGAGGAAAATTACCGCTCCACCGAGCCGATCCTGCAACTGACCAACGACATCATCGCCCACGCCGAGAAAAAATTCGCCAAAACGCTCTTCACCAACCAAACCGGCGGCAACAGGCCGCAATTGGTGGCCGCGCCCACCGAGGCCGCCGAGGCGCGCTTTGTGACCGAGGCCATTGTCCAGCGCCAACAGGAAGGCGTAGCGCTCCACGAAATCGCGGTCCTGTTCCGTTCCGGCTTCCACTCGTTCAAGCTGGAGATCGAGTTGGCCAACCACGCCATTGATTTTGACAAGCGCGGCGGCCTCAAACTGACCGAGTCGGCCCACATCAAGGATCTGCTCTCCTTTTTCCGGGTGGTGATCAACCCCTGGGACAACCTGAGCTGGAACCGCATCCTGCTGCAACTCGACAAGGTTGGTCCCAAGACCGTGCAAAAGATCCTGGCTGCCCTCCGGGCCACGGATGCGCCCTTTGTCGCCTTGGCCGCCTTTCGGCCAGCTCCGGCCTGGAAAGCGCAGTTCGAATTATTGACCGCCACCCTTTCGCGCCTGCGGGAGCCGGACCAGATCCCTGCGGATCAATTCGATCTGGTCATGCGCTATTACGAGCCGGTGTTTGAAAAGATGTACTACGACGACTTTCCCAAACGGCGCCGGGAACTCGACCAGATCAAAGCCTTGATCACCGGCTACGGCGACCTGCAATCCTTTGTCGACGATACCGCGCTCGATCCGCCCGAAACCGGGACAGGAACCGAGGCCCTCGCCGACGACAGCCGGCTGGTGCTCTCCACCATCCACTCGGCCAAGGGTTTGGAATGGGACACGGTTTTTGTCATTGGCCTGGCTGAAGGCCGTTTCCCCCATCTCAACGCCATACCGGGCGAACAATGGGAGGAGGAGCGGCGCCTGCTCTACGTGGCTGCGACCCGGGCCAAAAAACAGCTCTACCTGACCTACCCCAAAGAGTTGGTCACCCCGGACCGGCAGCAGATGCGCACCGCCATGTCCCCATTTTTACGGGAGATCAAGCCCGGCCTCTACCAGACAGTTGACCGGGCCGGTGTCATCGCCGCGCCCTTGACCAGCCAGTATCAAGCTGTTTTGCCCCCGGCTCCAGCGGCTAAAATAAAAAATAAAAAAGCCTGTCCGGTGTATTGCGAAGGGATGCGGGTCAACCATGCCTTTTTCGGCCCCGGCCGGATTGTCCTGATCCCGGACCCGCGCCGGGTGGAGGTCCATTTTGACCGCCACGGCAACAAACTTCTCCATCTCGATTACGCCAAACTCGATATACTCGAATAGAGGGTGACCCTGGTATGGGCGCAGCCATGACCATCGTTCAGGCAGAAGAGTGGCTGGACCAGCGCCAACTCTTCACCATTAAGTTTGGCCTTGAGACTACCCGCACCCTGCTGGCCCTGCTGGGCGATCCCCAAGATCAGATGCACATCATCCATATCGCCGGCACCAACGGCAAGGGCTCGGTGGGCGCGAGCCTACTGGCGATTTTATCGGCCGCCGGCTTCCGAACCGGTTTTTTCTCCTCACCACACCTGGTCAACGTCCGGGAGCGGTTTAGGATCAACAACCGGATCATGGCCGAGGCAGATTTCGCCTCGCTGGTCACCAGGTTGGCCGACCTGGCCGACCGCCACGGCCACCAGCCCACCTATTTTGAATGCACCACCCTGCTGGCGCTGATGTGGTTCGCGGAACAGGGGGTTGACGCCGTCATCCTGGAAACCGGCATGGGCGGCCGGCTCGACGCCACCAACGTGGTCACACCGTGCCTGGCCATCATCACCGACATCAGCCGCGACCATGAACAGCACCTTGGGCCGACCATTGCGGCCATTGCCGACGAAAAGGCCGGGATTATCAAACCATACGTCCCCACGGTCTTTTCTGGCCGGGTCCCGGAAGCAGTGCCAGTGATCGCTGAGCGCTGCCAAATGCTGCACAGTCCGCTGTCGCTGTTCGGCCGTGATTTCTCGGCCCAGGCAGCAGCGCCCGGCACCTTCGACTACCACGGTATCTCCGGTGCAACCCTGGCAGAACTCCCCCTGCTGCTCCAGGGCGAGCATCAGGTGGTCAATGCCGGTCTGGCCCTGGCGGCTCTCGAACTGTTGGCCCCGATTTTCCCGGTGCCATTTGATGCGATTGCCTCCGGCTTGCAACAGGTCCATTGGCCGTGCCGCATGGAACTGTTAGAGGTCCTGCACCGGCAAAAAAACGTGCGGGTCCTCCTGGACGGCGCCCACAACGAGGCGGGCGTGGCCGCCCTGGTGCAAGGGCTGCGCACCAACTATGCCGGCTCACGACTGTTGCTGATCTGGGGCAACATGGCAGACAAAAACATGGGGCCATCTTTTTTCGATCTTTTGACCCAGGCGGCAACGGTCATGCTCACCCGTACCGAGTCGCCGCGCTTTGCGCAGCCAAAAGCGCTGTATGCCAGCTTGCCGGCTGAAATCCGCGCCAGAACCAACTGGTGCGAAACCGTGGAGCAAGCCCTGGCAGCCATGATGGATCGGGCTGGGCCTGGCGATCTGGTCTGCGTGGCCGGATCACTGTACCTGACAGGACGAGTCCGCCAGATGCTGATTGAAGATTTTTTGCCGAATGAAGCACGAACAATACTTTAGCGTTGATGCCATCGACGACGCCCTGATCCGGGCCGAACGCAGCAAGGCCAGGGATTTACGCAAAAGCCGTTGGTGGCAGCAGAAGACCGCCGCCGGCACCTGCTGGTACTGCGGCCAGCGGGTCGGCTACCACAACCTGACCATGGACCATGTCATTCCCTTGACCCGTGGCGGCCGCAGCACCAAGGACAATCTTGTGCCCTGCTGCAAGGAGTGCAACAACAAAAAAAAATCCCTGCTGCCAGTGGAATGGGAGGAATACATGACAGCCTTGCACCACCGCAAATAAGGTTTGCTGTACTGCCCCTGATCTCATCAGGTATCTAACAGTTTTCACAACACTTTTACCGCAATCAACCCCAGTGAATGGCTCCACCGGCTAAAGCCGGTGGAGCCATTCACTTTTGGGCAAGCAAAGAAGTAAGAAAAACTGGCAGGGAGGTCACGGCTAGTTTTTTTTGATGGCAGGCCAAAGGCCTTGGAGATGTTGGGGTGCGCGGGCTCACCTCCAACCCATCCAACCACGTGCGCATGCCAGCAGGATCTGGGGCCGTCGGGTTATCCCCGGCCAGGGCCTAGTCACAGCCCGACATCTTATCTTGTTGCTTTTGGTTCGTATTGATTGTCACTGTCACCGGCATGCCCAGCCGGAGTTCCTGATTGGTATCGCAGACGAAAATGCGGGCCCGGTAGACCAGCTTGGTGCGCAACTCGGTGGTCTCGACTGTTTTCGGCGTGAATTCGGCGGTTGACGAGATAAATCCGACCCACCCTTGGTATCGCCTGCCCGGCTGACTGTCGGTCTGGATTTCAGCGCCCATGCCTTCCCGAATCCGGCCGAGATCCGGTTCGCTGATATAGGCCCGGACCCAGAGCGGATTGGTCAGGGCCATGGTCAGGACCGGGGCGCCGGCCGAAGCCATGGCGCCGGGCTCAAGGATGCGGTTGCGGATCACCCCTGTGGCCGGGGCCTGCAACCGGGTGTCGGCCAGGTGCTGGGCTGCCAGCTCTCTGGCCGCCTGCAAGGCCGTCAGCGACGCTTCGGCAGCGGCGATATCTTCCCGGCGGGGCCCTTCGACCGCCAACGACAATTCCTCCTGGGTTGTTTTGAGATTGGCCTGCCACGTTTCCATTCCAGCCAGGGCGCTGTCCACTTCCTGCTGCGAAATACGGTTGAGGTGGAGTAGCGCCTGTTTACGCCCCAAAACCAGCTCCGCCTCCTTGAGATTGGACTGGGCCGCGGCAACCGCCGCCCTGGCGCGCGCTATCTCCTGCGGCCGGCTACCGATCTTGAGCCGCGCCACCTGCTGCGACTGGGCCGCCACCTCGCCGGTCAACCGATCGACTTCCATCTTAAATCGGATAGGATCGAGTTCAGCAACCACCTGCCCCTTCTTGACCTCTGCGCCTTCGTCGACCGTCAGCCCGAGAATCCGCCCACCATCCTGAAACGCCAGCTGCACCTCCCGGATATCAACCGTGCCGTACAGGGTCAGGAGGCCGGCCTCCCTACCCTTTCCCGCCTGATCCGAACACCCGAACGCTGCCAGCAGCAGTGCCGTGCCGGCAGCCGCCAAATAGGAAAAACTCCGCCAAACCACGCCTGCCATCAAGGGATTTTTAATCCTATTTGTTCGTTCCATCGGTGACATGCCCTCGACTATCAAACCTATTCGCCGATGATCTTAACCAGCACCCGTTTTTTGCGCCGACCGTCGAATTCACCGTAAAAAATCTGCTCCCAGGGGCCAAGATGCAATTTTCCCTTGGTAATCGCCACCACCACCTCCCGGCCCATGATCTGGCGTTTAAGATGGGCATCGGCGTTGTCCTCGTACCCGTTATGCCGGTACTGATTGACCGGCTCGTGCGGCGCCAACCGCTCAAGCCATTGCTCGTAATCGTGGTGCAAGCCTGATTCGTCGTCATTGATGAACACCGAGGCGGTGATATGCATGGCGTTGCAGAGCAAAAGCCCTTCCGTGACACCGCTTGCCGCCAGGCATTGTTCCACCTCTGGGGTGATATTGACAAACGCCCGCCGGGTGGGCAGGTTGAACCAAAGTTCCTGGTGATAACTTTTCATGGCTGACTTGCGGAGATAGGGAAAGGGGAGATCAAAACATCAAGATGAGCAATCCCTGGCACAGGATTGGCCCTGTGCCGAGTACCGGATGTTTTCGTCATGTTTTCAAAAAGATGGAACATCGGCGACCGCAAGCCGCCGGGCGCGCTTCAATCGGTGTAAGTGGCTGCGATTTCGCGGAACTGCGTCTCCACCAAGACCAAGGCATCGATCAGCACCGGATCGAAATGGATTCCCTTGCCTTCAAGCATGATGTCCATGGCCTCATCGTGGGTCATGGAACTCTTGTACACCCGCTTGGAGATCAGGGCATCGTACACATCGGCCACGGCCATAATCCGGCCGGCCAGAGGAATGGCCTCACCAGCCAGGCCCCGCGGATAACCGCTGCCATTGAATTTTTCATGATGGCCGCCGGCAATTTCCTTGGCGCATTTGAGAAAGGAGGTCGGGCCAGCCATCTTCTCCAGATTGGCGATGACCCCCTCACCATGCAGGGCGTGATTTTTCATCTCATCGAATTCTTCAGGCGTCAGCTTGCCGGGCTTGAGCAAAATGGAATCACGGATCGCCACCTTGCCGATATCGTGCAGCGGCGCCGATTTTCCCAGCAGCACGATATAGTCAGGGGTCAGTTGGGAAAGAAAATGCCCCTGTTGCACCAAGGTTTCGGCGAGCAGGACCACATAGGCCCTGGTCCGGTGGATATGGCTGCCTGTTTCGGGGTCGCGATGCTCCGCGAGCTCACCCATGGCCTCGATAATGACGTCCTTGAGCAGCTCCGCCTCTTGGGTCCGCTCATTGACCAATCGCTCGAGCCTGGTTCGGTATGCATTTAATTCCAGATGAGTGCGGACGCGAGACCGTAGTTCGGCGCCCTTGAACGGTTTGGTGATGTAATCGACGCCGCCGAGGTCGAAACCCCGGGCCACGTCGTCGGACTCAGCCCGGGCGGTGAGGAAAATGACTGGAATGGAACGGGTGTCCGGGTTTTTACTCAGTTCCTCCACGGTCTGGAAGCCGCTTATCCCCGGCATCATGACGTCCATCAGGATCAACTGGGGCATGGTGTTCGCGATTCGCTCCAAGGCCTGCTCGCCGGTGTTGGCGTAGGCAAAATCGCAATCGAGTTCCTTGAGTTGGGAAATGGCAATCTGAATGTTCTCGGGAACATCGTCTACAACAAAGACCAGGGGTTTCTTCTTGGTCATGGCTCACTCCGGTTAGCCATCCGGGACAATTTGACGAGGAGGCGGTCCACGCCCAGAATATTGGGGTCTTGGGCATGCTGAAGCAACTCTTCACCCAAACGGGTCAAGATCGGTTGGTTCTCAGCCAGTCCCCGCTGCTGCATGCAGGTGCCCAACGAGGCGGCATCGGTCAGGCTGCCGGATAAGACGGCCTGTTGCCGTAGCTCTTCCAGTTCGGCATTCCAGATGCCGTTATTCAGCAAGACAAGGATTTGTTCGTCTTCGTCCATGCTGTCTCCCGGGGCCGGCTGTTGCACGGTGGCAGGGACAACAAAGCGATCAACCACCTCCTGCAGCTCTTCCAGCCGGAAGGGCTTTTGCAAAAAGGCGTCAAACAGGGGGCGATAGTCGTCTTCTTCAAGGATATGCCCGGTCATGACCACCACCGGGATAGCGGTGGTCTCGGGCTGTTCACGCAGTTGGGTGGTAACCTCGCGGCCGCTGATCCCGGACAGATTCATATCCATGAAAATCAAGTCCGGCTGTTCGGTCCGGGCGATGCTCATGGCCTCGGGGCCGGTGTCCGCGGTGAACACCTGGTACGGACTGTCTTGAAAATAGTCGAGGAATACGTCCTTGATCAGCTCAACATCGTCCACCACCAGCAATTTCTTCCGCCCCCCTGGTACGGGCTTGCCCGAAGAAACCGTATCATGCGGGATTGTAATCGATTGGCTCGCCCGCACCTCGTCGAACAACAGGGTGAATTTGGTCCCCAACCCTTCTTTGCTCACCAGTTCGATCCGGCCGCCCATCATCACTGTCAATCGGCTACACAGGGTCAAGCCCAGGCCGCCCGTGCCAAAAGGCTTGGCGCCCGTCTCCCCTGCCTGGTGGAAAAAATCGATGATCTTCCGCTGATCCGCCTCAGAAATGCCGGTGCCGGTATCGTCGATGACAAAACGCAAATTCAAACAATCGGGCTTGTCCTCGGCGGGCACCCCGTCCACCATCAGGCTTACCGCCCCCTCGCTGGTGAACTTGACCGCGTTGCCGACCAAATTTTGCAGGATCTGCTTCAACCGCACCCCGTCAAACCAAACATATTCGGGCAGGCGGTCAGACACCTGGCAGGTGAAGCGGATGCCCTTCTCTTCGGCGACATCCTTGAATAACCCATCGACATCATTGATGATCGACTGCAAACGCACCGAGGTGATCGTGATCTGAATCCGGTCGGATTCGATCTTGGACAGCTCCATGATATCGTTGAAAATCGAGACCAGGGCCATGCTGCTTTTGTGGATGATGCCCACAAACCGTTTTTCTTTGGCCGCAAGCTGGGAATTGGTGAGCATTTCGGTGTAGCCGATGATGGCGTTCAACGGCGTCCGGACTTCGTGATTGATGTTGGCGATGAACTCGCTTTTCATCCGGCGGGCCGAATCCTCGGCAAACGAGTCGGGCTCGCAGGGACACGGTTCTTCTTGCCGCTGCCCGAACCAGTACAGCCGGCTGCCGCCCTGTCCAGCCAGCCTCACCAGTTGTCCCGGCGCCTCGGTCTGTTGCTCCCCTGCCGAAGGCTTTGCCCCCTCAGCCAGCGTTGCCTGTTCCTGTCCGGCAGACCGCAGGGCCATGAAGTCGGGATGGCTCGCCAGCCCAGGAATAAGGTCAAGCAGGCCAACACCGCGCAACGAGGCTTGTTCCCGGGCATAGGCCCGCAGCCCGCTCTGGTTGGCGGCGACCACGTGCAAAGCACTGTCCAATTGCAGGATGGGGATCGGTACCTGATCCATGGCCTGTTCGGCCAGGTGCAGTTGCAGGGTCAATTCTTCCTTATCGTGCCTCAGCCGTTTCAGCAGCCATGGACGCATCACCAGAATCGCGACGATGAGCGTCACCGCAGCCGAAATCAACGGCAACCAAGTGAGCAAAGGTACATCACCCTCCGCCGCAGCGGCAGGCAAGGGGGTAAGTAAGTGGACAACGAGGCAGACGAGGGCGAGCAATACGGTCTTCACCATTACATCATCCTCAAAAGAAAAGTGATTGATCCTATAACTATAGAACCTTTGCGGCCGATTGTCAAAATCAGCGTGGCCAAAGCCAATACCTTCACCTCCGGCCCGGCTGGAGGCGCAAGCAGGCCTGGTTCAAGCCAAGACCAACTGACCATGCGGCTCAGGCAGGCTACGCTTTTAGTCTTTCGGCGGCGAACCTGCGAGCGGCGGCAATGAATCCCGGCGCCCATTCCGGTGTTCCCGAGGCCATGATATGGGTGTAGAGAGCCAGGGTATTGCCTTTCACCAGACCGTCGCGACCACCGCCAAAGCCAGTCCCCCGGTTCATGGCCAGGGTCAGCTCATCGGCTGTCCCATCCCACTGAT
This sequence comes from Pseudomonadota bacterium, assembly GCA_009778235.1. Taxonomy (GTDB): domain Bacteria; phylum Desulfobacterota; class Desulfobulbia; order Desulfobulbales; family Desulfobulbaceae; genus Desulfobulbus. Next base: position 1,396 of record WRKE01000299.1, on the reverse strand, counting down.
GCACGATCGAATATCTGAACTCATGTCCCTTGATCCGGGTTCCCACTGGATAGAAACTGTTGGGTTTTTCCACGGTGAAGGCGGAGTAGCCATGGGCCTGCGGCTTGGCTCCAATGGCAAAGGTCACCGGAAACACCCCGGCCAGGGGATACTCCTGATTGTCGAGCAGGATGGAGCGGCCGAGGTAGATCAAGCCGCCGCACTCGGCATAAACCGGCAATCCGGCGTCGATGCGCTCGCGCACCGACCGGCGGAATCCGGCGTTGGCAGCCAGCTCCCTGGCGCTGGTTTCGGGAAAACCGCCACCAATGTACAACCCGTCGAGATCCGGCGGCAATTCCCGAAAACTAAGGGCGTCGATCATCACCAGCCGGGCTCCGGCAGCCGCCAGTGCCTCCAGGTTTTCCTGGTAGTAAAACTGGAAAGCGGCATCACGGAGCACGCCGATGGTCACTTGTGGCGCGGCTTGGGTGCTTTGCGTTAGGGGCAACGGCACCACCGCGCGCATGCGGCCGATGATGGCCTCGAGGTCGAAATGGCGCTCGGCCAACTCCGCCAGGCTGGCCACCGCTTCACTGGCCGCCGCGTATTCCTGATGCGGCGTGACCCCGAGATGGCGCATGGGGAACACATCCCTCTTCAACCGGGGCATGATGCCGAGTACCGGTAAATTGGTGTATTTTTCCAAGGATTGCCGGATCACCGTTTCATGCCGGGCGGTGGCGATCTGATTGAGGATGACGCCGGCAAAGCGGATGCGCGGATCAAAGAGTTGGCAGCCCATGACCATGGCGGCCACGGTTCGGGTGGTCTTGGCGCAGTTGACCACCAACAGCACCGGCAGATCGAGCTGCCCAGCCAATTCGGCGGTGGAAAACTCGCCCTCGGCGCTGACCCCGTCGAAAATGCCCCGGTTACCCTCGATCACGGCAAAGCTGTTTCCGGGGATGCGCCCCTGAAAAGTGGTGGTGATGGCTTCGGCCGACATCAGATAGGGATCGAGATTGTAGCAGGGCTGACCAGAGGCCTTGCCGAGCCAGCCGGCATCAATGTAATCCGGCCCCTTCTTGAACGATACCACCCCATGGCCGCGCTTGCTCAAGGCCGCGACCAGGCCAACCGCGACCACCGATTTGCCCGAACCGCCGCTCATCCCGGCCAGCACCATGCTTCTGACTGTTTCCACCGCGATCAACCCCTGTTGCCTGTTTGCCGCCAAGATGCATCATCATGCGTTTTTTGTATTCCGTCCCGCAGCGACGGCCCGCTCCGGGTTAGGGCCATCCTGTCGGCCCCCGGTCTGCCTCCATCGTGCGTTTTCCGGCCGACCTCATGCCAGGCCGCCTCGTACAAGCGGTTGAGCCGCCACTCCAGCTCAGACCGATAGGCCTCCACC
>WRKE01000298.1 GCA_009778235.1 Pseudomonadota bacterium | reverse complement strand
GGGAAAGCGGATGCCTGGGGCCGGTATATCGCTCCGGACGCCCCCTGCATCGCGCCGTTCGGGCAAATGCGCCCCATCGGGGCACTGGTCATGCTGGTCCGCAGAGCAACGGGAACGGCCGAACTTATTCCCGCCGACTCTTCCGACAGCCTGCGGAACACGGTGTATCAGAATCTCATGCGGCGCGGTAGCGCCTTGGAAGTGCTCGACCGCTCACTGCGGCTGATAGAAGAAAAACCCTGCTGGTATCTGCGGTATGCCCGCCTTGATGATGCCGTGACCTTGTTGCGCAACGCTTTTGTCGAAACTGACAAAGGATTTTCCGGACCTGGAGTCGAACAAAAAGCTTCCCCGGCTGTTGCCGCGGAAAAAGTCACGCCCGTGCCAGATAAGCCTCGCTCGCGCCCGCTCCACCGCCACGCCTCCGATAAAAATTTTATCCGCCATCCCGAAGTGCTGACCAGGCAGAGAGGGGAAGAGTGCTTCTTGATTCAGGAATCGGGCAACGATATTTTTCATCTGAATACCCTTGGCCGGGCGGTGTGGGAACTGCTGGCCGAACCACTCAACGAATTAGAGGTGGTTGCACTCCTTGCTTCTGTTTTCCCGGAAACCCCGCGAGTTCAAATTGAACGCGATGTGGTGAACCTGTTTAACGCATTCAAAAAAAGGAAGCTGCTGCTCAAAGCGTAAACTCGCGGGGATGCCTTTTGGGACGACAGAGATGAACCGCTCAGCGCCTATGCCATTTCAACGGCGCGCAACATTTTCTCGTGGGCCTTTTCTCTCGTTTTGTTGCTCTGCTTCCCGCCAGTTTATTGGGGATGAGCTGTATCGTCTTTGTGCCGGCTTGCCCTTGGCTGCCTGGTATCGTTCTGATTGCCACAAGGCCGGCGCCTGGTTAACCGCTCCTGCACAATGAAACAGGGGTCCTTCAAGATCGACCACTTCCTTTGTGCCTAAAAATCCCTTTAAAGCGCCATACATATCGAATGATTATTCCGCCGAAACCAACGCCTTGAAGATGAAGCGTTTTCAAATCGTTTTTGTCTGCCCTCTTCGGCAAGCCCCAGAAAACGTCAGGAACTTCACGGTTGCCCGGATCGAGGTGAAATATGTTCGTTGCCTCCCACCAAGGAACAAAGATCTTTACTCTTAAGGTCTTCGACCGGAACAAAAAGTAAACCTGCTGAAGAACCACTCCGGAATGAGCCCCAAGCCAAGCATCATTTGTCTTGTCTGCGAATCAAGAGCACTGTAATCTTGGTTAGATATGACTTACAAACAAACGCTTCGGAGGGTGGTTGCGATGAAGAAGATGCTTGCCGTCGCCATGAGTATCTTGGCCCTGACATTTGCCTCATATACCGTGCGGGAATCGCGCTGCGCTGATGCCGCAAAAGACGACAAGCAAACCAGCGCAGGAGCTATGACTGTGGTCGGTTTTTCGCAGGTTGGCGTGGAGTCCGACTGGCGCATGGCAAACACCCAGTCTATGAAAAAGGCCTTCTCTGAAAAAAAGGGGTACAAGCTGATCATCAAGGACGCGCAACAGAAACAAAGCCGGCAGATCGCGGCGATCCGTGATTTTATCGCCCAAAGGGTTGACTATATTGTGTTGGCGCCCGTCACTGAGGAAGGCTGGGACAAGGTTTTACGCGAGGCGAAAGACGCGGGCATTCCGGTTATTATTGTCGATCGGATGATCAAGACCTCGGACAACGATCTCTTCACCTGCTGGGTTGGTTCCGACTTCCGCAAAGAAGGCGGCACCGCGGTGATATGGATGGAAAAAAACCTAGGCAGCGATAAGGATCTCCACATCGCGCATTTACAGGGTAGCATGGGATCCTCAGCGCAAATCGGCCGTACCGAGGCCCTGCAGGCGGGGGTGAGCAAAAATCCCGGCTGGAGGATGGTGGCGAGCGACTCGGGCGACTTCACCCAGGCGAAAGGCAAAGAGGTCATGGAGCGAATTTTGAAGCAATACCCGCAGATCGACGTGCTGTATTGTGAAAACGACAACATGGCCTTTGGGGCGATGGAGGCCATGGACGAGGTGGGCAGAACCTACGGCGTCAAGGGTGCCACCAAAATCATCTCCTTTGATGCGACGCACGCCGGACTCACTGCCACCCTTGAGGGAAAAATAAATTTTAACGTGGAATGCAACCCGCTGCACGGCCCACGGGTGGAAGAGATTATCCGGCGGCTGAAAACCGGCGAACGCCCCGCTAAACTTGCCTATGTGGATGAAGCCGCCTTTGATGCCACGGTGATCACCCAGGCCGAGCTCGATCAGCGCGAGTATTGATTCCCGTCATGAACAGAAGCCTGTTTGCATGGGGATCACTCGCCGCTGCGGTGCTGATTATTGTGATCTTCTGCTATAGCCTCATCGGTGGGCACCTTACCAGAAATGACCTCGTCCGGACGGATTTGACCGCTTTTCCTGCCTATGTCAAAAATGGCTTTGAGCCGGCTTACGCCTCGCTCAAGGATCCGGGATTGATAGATTGGGATATGGAACTGCCCGCTCACCACGGCCGAATCCTTATGTCGCAGTTGCCGGCGGAGGAATATTCATCGGGCGGATCGGCCTTTTTAACGCCCAACGCGCGCAAAATTGAGGAATGCACGATTCTGATCCCCTTTACCATGAGTAGGGATAAGATCTTAAGCCTATACGGCGACAACCCGGTTCCGCCCGGCATATACTTGGCAGGGATCGGTGAAAACTGGGAAATTTACATCAACGGGAGCGTAATCGCCAGGCGCCAAAATGTAAATTCCAAGGGCGAAATCACGCTGTTCCAAAGCTGGCGCGGGGTGGGCATCCCTTTTGACAAAAGATTTCTCAACGAAGGAGAAAACCTCCTCGTCTTTCATATCATCGGCGTGCGCAACAGCGCCCATGCGGGCCTGTTCTACAGCTCGCCGTATTATATCGCCGATTACACGAAAATTGTCAGTGCCGGGAGGGAGTTGCTGACAGCGGCCCTATGCACGGTCTATATATTTCTGGGATTCTATCACATCCTGCTCTATTTTTTGCGCCAAACCGAGAGCGACAACCTGCTGTTCGGCCTTTTTTCCAACCTGGCCGCTATCTTTTTTTTCACCCACAGCCCGATCGTGTCCCACATCCTGGAAGACAGCTCGATCGCGCATCGCATCGAATACGCCTCGCTCTATCTGTTACTGTTCTTTCTGGCGGTGTTTTCAGAAAATTTTACCTTCGGCAAGATCAAACCGGTCACCATCCTCTATGGTGCGTTTTGCGTCGTGCTGATCGGGATGCAGTGTACCTATCCCATCTGGTTCGCAACTGATCTGCTGGCCGTCTGGATCCCCTGTGGCATTCTCTTTACGCTGTATATCATCGGTTACGACGCCATCTACGCCTTTGTCTGGCATCATGGGAAACAGAAAAAAAACAGAGAGCTAAGCGCGGTTGCTGAAGATCAGATCCGGGCGCAGTCCGCCTCTGGGGTTAAAAAAGCCCGGCGTCTGTTGTCCCAGGCCTTGCAGAGCAAAGACTTCGCCTATCTTCTGCTGGTGGTATTCGTGGCCTCCGGCGCGGCCATCTATGACATGCTTGATGTCGCCATCTGGCACAACGGCGTTTTATTCACGCTGTACAGCACTCCGATGCTCATGCTGTACCTGACCTTCATGCTGGCTCGCAGGTACACCCGGCGTTTTGAAAGCACCACCCAGATGAAAGACATCCTCGAAGAGACCGTAAAACAGCGCACCCGTCAGCTCGAAGAGCAGGTGATGATCTCAGAGGCGGCGTCGCGGGCAAAAAGCGAGTTTCTGGCCAACATGAGCCACGAAATCCGCACGCCCATGAACGCTGTGCTCGGTATGGCGGCGATCGGCGCCAAAGCTCGGGACATAGCTGGCAAGAATCAGGCCTTCACCAAAATAGAAGGCGCGTCTCACCACTTGCTTGGCGTCATTAACGATATTCTTGACATGTCGAAGATCGAGGCGGGAAAATTCGAACTTTCCAACATTATTTTCCGGGTACGGGAGGTCATTGCCCGCGTTGAAAACATCATGCGGTTCAAAGCCAATGAGAAGAAACTGGAGTTTGCCGTTACTGTTGCAGACGCGGTGCCGGATTCCCTGTACGGCGACGATATACGTCTTGCCCAGGTGATCACGAATCTGGTCAGCAATGCGATCAAGTTCACACCTGAAACAGGCCACGTTTTGTTGGCCGTATCCCTTGACGGCGAAGCGCAAGGGCGCTGTACCGTACGCTTTGTGGTGCAAGACACGGGCATTGGCATCACAGAGGAGCAGAAGGCAAAATTGTTTACCTCCTTCCAACAGGCGGAGAGCAGCACAACGCGCAAATACGGCGGAACAGGGCTCGGGCTGGCGCTCTCCAAGCAGATTGTTACGCTTATGGGTGGTGAAATCCGGGCGGATTCCGAACCAGGGTACGGTTCGGTGTTCATGTTTACCATTACCGCGCCCCGTGCCGACAGCCAAACTGAAGAGGAGATACCGGAAACTGTGCCGCTGGAGATGCAGGAAGGTGAATTTGCCGGCAAGGCCATCCTCCTGGTCGATGATGTGGAGATCAACCGCGAAATCGTTCTCTCCCTGCTTGAAGAGACCGGCGTCGTCATTGACATCGCTGAAAACGGCAAAAAGGCGGTGGAGCTGTTCGAGCAGGCTCCGGGGCGCTACCGTCTTATTTTAATGGATTTACAGATGCCGATTATGGACGGCTATGAGGCGTCCCGGCGCATACGCGCCTTCAATGCCCCCAATGCCGCCGCCGTGCCGATTATTGCGATGACCGCCAACGTGTTCAAAGAAGATATAGAGCACTGTCTGGCCTGCGGCATGAACGCGCACCTGGGCAAACCAATTGAACTTGACAAACTGATCGCTCTCCTCCGCAGGCATCTCAATTGAGACTATGCAGTGTAATTCTTGAATGTTACCCAAAGCGGTCTCTGATCACCTTGAAGGAGCCTCCACAAGGAGAAGTGTCGCTGGGAATCGCCATGGTGCCTGAGATCATCAACGCCGACCTGGGAAGTCAATTCGCCGCCGAAGAGTTTGTTCGGGCTGCGCAAAAGCGTGGTGCAGGCTCAGCATGGTGGCCGTGGGCCTTGGCGGAACAATTATGGAAGTTGGTCAAGCATGAAGACCAGACGGTATCTGGAGGCTCAACCGCTTCAGCGCATGCCAAATCAAAAAGAAGAACGCCTGACGAGGCCCATACCGCGATGCTGCCGGCGGTTGAACTGGCAGCCTGACCATAGAGAGAGAGGCCACTTAAAAACACTCCAGCCCTTGTCCAAACAGGTGAGGCCATCTCTAAAAACCATTCGCACAAAATCCTTTACAGGCTGCCCAAAACGAGTAACTATCAGATACAGTTCAAATTAATAGTTTCAGCCCATCACAGAAAGACCTGTCTGACATCATTTCAACAAAGCAAAGGAGTAAGACAATGAAAAAATTTGGGGCGGAATTTTTTGGTACCTTTTGGCTGGTCCTGGGCGGATGCGGGAGCGCGGTTTTAGCGGCTTTCCCGAATAGCGGCATTGGCCTGCTCGGTGTTTCTCTGGCATTCGGTTTGACAGTGCTGACCATGGCCTTTGCCATCGGTCACATATCCGGTTGCCATCTCAACCCAGCCGTGACCATCGGCCTCTGGGCCGGCGGCCGGTTCCCGACCAAGGACATCGTGCCCTATATCATCGCCCAAGTCCTGGGCGCGATTGCCGCCGGCGGCGTGCTGTATCTCATCGCCAGCGGCAAGCAGGGATTTAACCTTGCCGCCGGTTTCGCTGTCAACGGTTTTGGTGCGCACTCCCCCGGCGGCTACAATATGGTGGCCGCTCTGACCACTGAAGTGGTCATGACCATGATGTTCCTGCTGGTCATTCTCGGCGCCACCGACCAACGGGCCCCGCAGGGTTTCGCCCCGATCGCCATCGGCCTGTGCCTGACGCTCATCCATCTGATCAGCATTCCGGTCACCAATACCTCGGTGAACCCCGCGCGCAGTACGGGCGTGGCGGTGTTCGTGGGCGGTGAGGCCATCGTGCAGCTTTGGCTGTTCTGGGTGGCACCCATTGTCGGCGCCGTAATCGGCGCGATTATTTACCGGGTAATCGGTGGCGAGCAAAAGTGAATGGCTCCACTGGCTAAAGCCGGTGACTTCGATTACAGCTAAAGTTGGCGATTACGGCTGAAAGCCACGCTCTGTCGGCGCAAATACAAAGGATTATGCTTCGCTCTCTACCTTGAAATCGCTGTCATCACGATTCTGCTGCTCAATATAGGCCTTGATCGCTTCGTCAGTAATATTGCGCTGCTACAGCAAAAATACCACAGAGCCCAAAGATGACAGCCTCAATACTGGCGACGAAGTGACCCTTAACTATGCAGCTAAAGAAGAAATGCTGAAGCTGGGGGTTTTAACCCTCCCAAAGCGAGACGATAAAACCTCTCAAAATCTTGATCCGGCGTTCCGGCAACGAGCGCTATCGTCGTTGCCGGTTGTCCGGATGCAACCCGCCCAGGCCGTGGTTGAGCAGAGGGAAACCGTTTTTTCAAGCCGTTGTTGCCCATGCGTTATCGACGGATAGCATGGGCGACAACGATCTTGGCGCTGGAGCGCGGCACAGCCGCTCCTGACGAGCATTGCCAGCGACTCGCCGCCGGCCGCCAATCTCCCAGGGCACCTAACCGGACGCACAATCAATGGACAGCAATCAATCCCTGATAAAAACCGAACCAGAAAATCCCTCCGCCCAAGACATGGGCAATGACACCGTTGCCCCGTTCCCTTGGTGGCTGAATTGGAAATTCATGCTGCCAATCTGGGTCATCATTGGTGCCTTCATCTGGCTGGGCCTCCGCTTCAACGTCGATAAACACATAATCGCCAGCAGCGTCTTCCTCATCGGCCTGCTTTCCAATGCGTTCGCCTGGCTGCTCGGCGTCATTGCCGTGGTCCCCCTGGTGGGGCCGCTGATCGTCAAGATCCTGTCCTTAGGTTTCATCTGGCTGTTGAACGCGGTCGGCTACCTGGTCTCCTTTGTCGCCATCCGCCGGGGCTACTCAAAGGATGTGCTCACCTATCGCGGCGTGACCGTCGCGCTGATCGTGGGGATCGTCATCGGCTATATCGCCGGCAAACTGGTGTGAGCCGCAAGGGGCAAACCACCTCCTGGGCAGATGGCAGCGTCGCGAGCTTGCCGCTCTGGTTGCATGGCGTTCATGGGGAAGGACAGCCGGACGGACCAATCACCCTTTCCTGCCCATCCATCCATCTTCATTGATCGCGGCCAGATCTAACCGCGTTTTTTCTTGCCCGATTTCTTCGCGGACTTGGGCTTGGCTTGCGCTTTTTTTCCCTTGTTTTTGGGTTCAGGGGCCATCCGCTCCAGCTCTTCCTGGTGAAACTCGGCAAACCACGAAACATAGGCATGAATGTCGGCGGGCATCCGACCGGCAACCCAGCCACGCAACCGTTCCATGGCCTTTTCCAAGCCCTTGGCGTTGGCCTCTTCGATATTGGCAAGGGAAATGAAACCCTGGTGGATAAGACCATCTCCATGGGCCTGGCGCAGGATATCCATGGATTCACCTGGATGCACATCGCACAGCGTAGCCGCCAGATTGGCCCAATAATAGGAGTCGCGCTCGGCCTCCTCGCCGGTGAACAGGCCCTGGAAAAAGCGGACCACCTCATCCCGGCGCTCCGGGTGGGATGCCACCACATAAGACAGGGCTTCCATGGCGGCGCAGCGCACGTACTGGTCCACGCCCCGGTTGCCGATTAGTTCCTTGATTGCCTCCAGTGAGCCGCCGCAGGTCCGATATAAGATGGTGGGCAGAACCTCGGTGGTCATGTCCCCCCAGATATCGATCAATTGCTCTTCCGGAATACAAAAGGCACGGATCAGCGTTCGATGGGCAGTGGTTTCCTCGAAATGGGCAAGCAGGCTAGCCGCATAGACATGGGCATTGCGTTGCTCCAGGGTGTAGAGCAGCGGATTGTTGGCCACGGTCTCGATCACCTTGATCAGGGCGGGGGTCACCTCTTCGCGGTGCTGCAAGGCCTCCTCGACCAACTCCCGCAGGTAGGTGTCGCTCAATTGGTCGAAGGAAAACAGCATTCCTCTGATATCGAAATCGCTCATGTCGGCCTCGGCGGGTTGCATTGGGAGAGAAAAGTTCGGAACACTAAATAGTTTTCGTGCGAGCGTCAATGGAAGATACCAGGGAGGCCGGGCTGTGGATCAGCGCGGCCCAAGGGTCAGCCGGATACCCGCAGGGGTATCGTGGATCTGGATACCCAAGGGGAGGAGGAGCTGGAACAGCGGCCGGCCAAAGGCGAACAACTCCCTGGCGAGCGATAGCTGCAGGCTGCCGGCGGCCTGTTCCCGGAAACGAAGATCGCGGCCCACCGCATCCTCGATCTCCACCAGGTGCTCGCGACCGATCCGGGGCTCCCTAAGATCGCGGCGCAGCGCTTCAAGATCCGGACAGGGGCAATGGTGTTCGTGCTCCCGCATCAACTCCACCAGGGGATCGTCCGGCGAAAGGCAATCGAACCGGGTCAACAGATCGACTCCGGCCACGGCCAACAAGGGGCCAGGGGCGGTGCAGTCAAGCAGGCCGCAGGCCATGGGCCGATGGTCGTAGCAACGGCATCCCTTGACCGCTTGGTCGTACCACAGGCAGCACCAACTGCCGCCTTGGCCGGCCAGCTTGAGGAATTCCCGGACAACCAATTCCGGCTCGACGGTCAGCGGCTGGAGCGCCAACTCACCTTGCCTGATGGTGATCAGGTTATCCGGATGCAGCCACCCGTCCCGGATCAAGGCCAGGTCCGGACCATGCAGGGCTGGGCCACCTTGCTGGCAGCAGGTGCCGCAACGCCTGCAGGCGGCGCTCACGGCATCACGTCCAGGCTGTCGCCCCGACGGAGGGTCCCGGGGGTGATCACCTTGGTAAAGATGCCTTCGCGCGGCATGATGCAGTCGCCCACCTGCTTGAAAATGGCGCAACCGTGGTGGCATTTCTTACCGATCTGGGTCACTTCCAGCACCACCTGGCCGTTGCTCAGCCGAGTACCGATCGGCAAGTTGGCCAGGGCGAGCCCCTCGGTGGTGATGTTTTCGGCAAAGGCGCCGGGGGCGAGTTCCAGCCCCTTGTTGCGCATGAAGTCGATCGACTCCTCAGCCAGCAAACTGATCTGGCGATGCCAGTCACCGGCATGGGCGTCCCCCACCATGCCATGGTCGACCTTGACTTCAATCAGGTCCACCGGCTCCTTGTTGACGCCTTTTTCCCGGCTGATATTCAGCGAAATGATTTTTCCCATAATTGCAGTGCTTCCGCCTGTTGAGTGTTGATTACATGTGTTGTGCCAGTCCCGCGCCTGGAAGCGGCAAGGCGGCTTAGTTCGGCCGCTGCCCGTTATTCGCGCATCATCGCCGTGCTCAAGTACCGCTCGCCGGTGTCGGGCAAGATCACCACGATCCGCTTGCCCGCATATCCCGGAAGCGTGGCCAGCCGCAGGGCGCAGGCCAGGGCCGCACCACCGGAGATGCCGCAGAGGATGCCCTCGGTGCGCGCCAGGCTGCGCGCCCCATGGATGGCCTCCTCGTCCTCCACGGTCATGATCTGGTCGAGCAAGGAGCAATCGAGATTGTCCGGGACAAATCCGGCGCCGATTCCCTGGATCTGGTGCGCTCCGGCGAGACCACCGGACAGGACCGGCGAGGCCGCGGGCTCCACCGCCACCACCTGCATGCCCGGATGGCATTGTTTGAGAAAACCGCCCGCGCCGCTGATAGTGCCGCCGGTGCCCACTCCGGCGACCAAGGCGTCGATCCGGCCTTCGCACTGTTGCCAGATCTCCGGCCCGGTGGTCCGCCAATGGATGGCCGGATTGGCGGGATTGGCGAACTGGTCCGGCATCCAGGCCCCGGGCGTTTCGGCGCAAATCTCCCTGGCCCTGGCCACGGCGCCGGCCATCCCTTCGCTGGCCTTGGTCAGCACCAGATGAGCGCCCAGATGGGCAAGCAACTTGCGCCGCTCAAGGCTCATGCTCTCCGGCATGGCGAGCATAAGGGTGTATCCCCGGACGGCGCTGACCATGGCCAGGCCGATGCCGGTGTTGCCGCTGGTCGGCTCGACAATGGTCCCGCCCGGGTTGAGCAGGCCGCGCTGCTCGGCATCATCCACCATGGCCACGGCCACCCGGTCCTTGACGCTACCCAGCGGATTCATGGATTCGACCTTGGCCAGCAGCTCGGCACCGGCCGCCAGCCGGGTCAGGCGCACCAGGGGCGTGTTGCCCGTGGCCCGTGAAAAATCGTTGCAAAAAGCGGATCGCATCGTCACTCCCCTTGCTCCCGGCCGATGTAGACCAGGCGGGGCGCTTCCAGCATCACCCTGGTATCCGGACCAACCGACTCGGTCAGCCAGACGTTGCCGCCGATGATCGACCGTGCCCCGACCACGGTTTCGCCGCCTAGGATGGTAGCGTTGGCGTAGATGATGACATCGTCCTCAATGGTGGGGTGTCGCTTGACATCGCGCAGCCGCGCGCCGGCATCGCGGGGCAGACTGAGCGCCCCCAGGGTGACGCCCTGGTAGAGGCGCACCCGGTTGCCGATGGTGGAGGTGGAGCCGACCACCACTCCCGCGCCGTGGTCGATGAAGAAGTGCGAGCCGATGCTCGCCTCGGGATTGATGTCGATGGCGGTGCGGTGGTAGGCCTGCTCGCTCATAATCCGGGGAATGAGCGGCACCTTGAGTTGGTGCAGCCGATGGGCCAGGCGAAAGACCATGGTGGCGAACAGGCCGGGATAGCTGAAAATCACCTCGTCCGAATTGGCTGCGGCCGGATCGCCGATTAAGGCGGCCTCGATGTCGGTTTCAAGCAGATTGCGGATCGCGGGCAGGCTATCGACCAAGTCGGCGGCGATCTCGTAGCTCCGCTCGCTGCACAAGGTGCACGCCTGGTTATGGCGGAAACAGTCGTGGCGGATGGCTGAACTGATCTGGCCGGCCAAGTTTTCGTAAAACTGGCTAAGCTGTTGTCCCAGATGGTACTCCAGGCTTTCCGGCCTGAGGATGTCCGGGGAAAAAAAGCCGGGGAAAAGAATGCGTTGCGCCTGCTCGATCAGGCCGACCACTTCGTGCTTGGACGGGATCGGCACTGGTTCGATGTGGCTTGCCCAGCGTCCGCTTTTGAAACCCTCGGCCAGAGCGGCCACCACCTGAGGGATAGGGTTGGTGACCGCTTGAGCGGAGGCGGATTCGGTCCGGCAGCTACCAGCGATACAAAGGTCCTGTTTTCCCATGATAAACTCCTGAAACCCCCGCGTCATGCCACCCGCTCCAGCATCATGATCCCGTAGGTGGCCCGTAAATTTTTCAAGGCCCGCACGATATTGCCTTTAAAGTCATGGTGATGGGTATTGATCGCCACCTCGCGGACGATCCGCACCCCGAACAGCCGCAGGAACCTCTTGAAATCCTTAATGGAAATAACCCGGATATTCGGCGTGTTATACCATTCGTACGGCAGTTGATCGGTGATTGGCGCCATGCCGGTCAGCAAAATCTGCAACCGGGCCGACCAGTGGGCGAAATTGGGGAAGCTGACGATCACCCGTTTGCCGATCCACAGCAGGTCGGCAAGCAACTCCTTGGGATCGGTAATCTGCTGCAGGGTCTGGCTCAGGACCACCACATCAAAGCATGCTTCCGGATAATCGCGAACCTCCTGGCGGAAATCACCTTGGAGCACGGTGAGCCCGCGCTCGATGCAGCGGGCGGCCTTCTCTTCGGAAAGTTCGATGCCAGTACCCGCAACCTGCCGGTTTTGCTTGAGGTAATCAAGCAAATCGCCGGCGCCGCAGCCCAGGTCGAGCACCCGCGAACCCGGCTCGATCCAGGAGGCGATCACCTGCAGGTCAAAACGCATGGAACTCAAGTCCGGATTATAGACAGCGTTCATGGTACACCCGGTCGAGAAAGCCGCTGATCAGGCCATCCAGCCGCTTATTCGGCAGAAGAAAGGCGTCATGGCCCCACTGGGCCTCAATCTCGCAGAAGCTGACGTCGCTGCCGTTTTTTTTGAGCGCCGAGACGATGCCGCGCGACTGGTAGGTGGGGTAGAGCCAATCCGAGGTGAACGAAACCACCAGAAAGGGTACGCCGGCCAGGGTTTGGTTGACCAGCAGGCTGGCACCGTCACGCTCGAGATCGAAATAGTCGGCCGCCTTGGTGATGTAGAGCAGCGAGTTGGCATCGAAACGGTTGACGAATTTCTTGCCCTGATGGTGGAGATAGCTTTCCACCTGAAAATCACCGGTAAAATCAAACGACAGGGTGCTGCGGTGCAGACGGCGGCCGAATTTCTCCCGCATGGCCGAATCGGAAAGATAGGTGACGTGGCCGATCATCCGCGCCACCGCCAAGCCGTGGGTGGGGCCGGGGCCGTCGTAGTAGTCGCCGTTGTTCCATGCCGGATCGGCCATGATCGCCTGGCGGGCCACCTCGTTGAAGGCGATGGCCTGGGCCGAATGGCGGGTGGTGGTGGCAAGCGGAATGGCGGAGCCCACCATTTCCGGATAGTCGGCGCACCAGCGCAGCACCTGCATGCCCCCCACCGAGCCGCCAACCAGGGACATCAGTTTGGTGATGCCGAGATGGGCGATCAGGTATTTCTGGGCACGCACCATGTCCCGGATGGTGACCATGGGAAAGGCGAGACCGTACGGCTTGCCGGTGGCGGGGTTGACCGATGAAGGCCCGGTGGATCCGGAACAGCCGCCCAGGATGTTCGAGCAGATGACGAAATAGCGGTCGGTATCCACCGGTTTGCCCGGACCGACCATGTTGTCCCACCAGCCCGACCGCTGGTCGTCTTCGCGCAGTTGACCCGCCACATGGGAATCCCCGGAAAAGGCGTGGAGGATGAGAATGGCGTTGGTGCGCCCGGAGTTCAACTGACCCAGGGTCTCGTAGGCAAGGGTGATCGGTCCCAGCCGGGCGCCGCAGTCCAGCTCCATCTCTCCGGGCGGGTCGGCGAAGGTGTAGAACTTGCGCTCCACCAACACCTGTGCCGGTCGTTCTTCCCCACTGTTCATCGCTACTTCTCCTCCCCCCCCTTGCACCCAATCGGTCTCTTGCCACGATGTGGGAGCGTGCCCCCTTGGTCGCCTCCAACAATCGTGGCAAGAAACATAAGCACAATCGAGAGGTTCCGCTACGGGAAAATAGGGTGGGTCGGGCGGCTCAATCCCTGGTCAACTGACGGTAGCGGATGCGGTGCGGTTGGTCGGCATCCGCGCCCTTGCGCTTCTTGTAATCCTGTTCATAGTCGGAGTAGTTGCCCTCGAACCACACCACCTCGCTGTTGCCCTCAAAGGCCATGATGTGGGTGGCGATGCGGTCGAGAAACCAGCGGTCATGGCTGATGACCACCGCGCAGCCGGCAAAGTTCTCCAGGGCCTCCTCCAGAGCGCGCATGGTGTTGACATCGAGGTCGTTGGTGGGCTCGTCGAGCAGCAGCACGTTGCCCCCCTCCTTGAGCATCCGCGCCAGATGGACCCGGTTGCGCTGGCCGCCTGAGATCTCGCCCACCTTCTGCTGCTGATCGCTGCCGGTGAAGTTGAACTTGGCCACATAGGCGCGGGAATTGATCTCACGGGTGCCCAGCCAGATGGTCTCCTGGCCCTCGGAGATGGTCTGCCAGATGGTCTGTTTCGGGTCGAGGCTGTCCCGTGATTGGTCGACATAGGCCAGCTTGACCGTCTCACCGATGCGGATGGTGCCCGCGTCCGGCTGCTCCTGGCTGGTGATCATCTTAAACAAAGTGGTCTTGCCGGCGCCGTTGGGGCCGATGATGCCGACAATGCCGCCGGGCGGCAGGGAAAAAACAAAATTGTCCAGCAACAGCTTGCCCTCGTAGGCCTTGCACAGCCCCTCGGCCTCGATCACCAGCTTGCCCAGGCGCGGTCCCGGCGGGATATAGAGTTCCAGCTCGCCCGCCGCCTTCTCGCCCTGCTGGTTGAGCAGGCTTTCGTAGGCGGTGATGCGCGCCTTGGATTTGGTCCGCCGCCCTTTGGGACTCATGCGGATCCACTCCAGCTCTCGGGCCAGGGTGCGCTGGCGCTCGGTCTCCTTTTTCTCCTCCACGGCCAGCCGTTTTTGTTTTTGCTCCAACCAGGAGGAATAGTTGCCCTTCCAGGGGATGCCCTGGCCGCGGTCCAGCTCCAGAATCCAGCCGGCAACGTTGTCGAGGAAGTAGCGGTCGTGGGTGACGGCGATGACCGTGCCTGGGTACTTCTGTAAATGCTGTTCCAGCCAGGAAACCGATTCGGCGTCCAAATGGTTGGTCGGCTCGTCCAGCAGGAGGATATCCGGATTTTTCAGGAGGATGCGACACAGGGCCACCCTCCGTTGCTCACCGCCGGAAAGCACGCCGCACCGCATCTCCGCCAGCGGACAGCGCAGGGCATCCATGGCCATTTCCAGCCGCGAGTCCAGGTTCCAGGCGTCGATGGCATCCAGCTTGTCCTGCACCTGGGCCTGCCGGTCGATCAGGGCCTGCATGGCGTCGTCGTCCATGGGCTCGGCGAATTTCTCATTGATGGCATTGAACTCGTCAAGCAGATCGACCGTGGCCTGGGCCCCTTCCTCGACGATCTCGCGCACGGTTTTCTGCGGGTCGAGCATCGGTTCCTGCGGCAGGTAGTCGATGGTGAACCCCTCGGAGAGGATGGTCTTGCCCTCGTGCTCCTTGTCGAGCCCCGCCAGGATGCGGAGCAGGGTACTCTTGCCCGAGCCGTTGAGGCCCAGTACGCCGATCTTGGCGCCGTAGAAATAGGAAAGAGAAATATCCTTTAAGATCTGCTTCTGGTTATATTTCTTGCTTACTTTGATCATCGAGTAGATGATCTTGTTCGGTTCACTGGCCATGCAACCTCTTTATTCTGCTAAATTTTTTGGTAGCGATCAAAGGATCGGGTCAAGAAGTCAAGGCTGGGGCAGCCAAGACCCGCGCCGCAACCCATTTGAATGAAAATACTTTTTGCAGCTGATTCAGGTCAGATAAAGTAATTCAGTTTTTAGTTCTCTAAGTTTTAGCTGCGCAATTTCATTGATTTTTTAATCGATTTTCCCTGTCCCGGCAAGAGGGTGTTTGATCCCGGCGGCGCCAAGGATGCCTTGATGCATTCTGCGTCCGCTTCAGCAGGAAATTTTGAGCGACAAACCTCCCCTCACTATTGCCTCATGCTGGCCTGACCCATACGCCAAGCAAAGGTGCCAAGTTGCATGCATCGTCACCCAAGATCATGATGTCAGGGCATTGCCCGTTTGGGCGCCGCCGCCTCAAGTGGAGCGTTTTTTTCTGCTTGCTTTCTTGCCCGGCTCCTGCTTTTGTTGGGGCATTGTGTCCGGATGCGGTGGCACCCCTGCCCTTTCCGGGAAATAAATTAAAAACATCGAAACCTTTTTCGGAGGGTATCCATGTCGAAAACTGTTCGTTGCCTTTTGCTCATAACCACCCTTGTCGCCCTCGCGGGCTGCGGCGTCAAGAACACGGTCCAACAGTGGATCGGTCTGGGAGGGCCTGAATCGAGCGCCTATTCCGGTCCGGTCTATCCACCTACCCAGACGGCCGGAGTGGCCTTTCAACCGGCCCAGGTGGGCAGAAC
>WRKE01000297.1 GCA_009778235.1 Pseudomonadota bacterium | reverse complement strand
GGCGGGCGGTGAAGAGCGGCGGCCGACCATGCACGGTGAGCCCCACTTGCATGGGACGGGTCCCTGGGGAGGGAAGCGTCCGGCCAAAGCCGGCCAGGGCCGCGGCCAGGGTGGCCCGGTCGGTTTCCAGAGAGAACTGCACGCCCGCCAGCCCGCGGGCCGCATAGAGGCGTAAGCCGGCACTGTTGAGCACATTGCAGGTATAATCGCCGTAGAGTTCGAGCTGACCGCCACCCGAGGGATTGCCCGGCTCGGCAAACAACCCGATCTGGCCGATATGGCCGATCTGGAAGCATTTTGCCCCCTGGTGCCGGAGCTGGGCAATGGCGTCACGGTACCAGGGGAGCCGCTCTTCATGGATCACCGTCGGCAACGTCCAGACCAACGGTCTCTCACTCAACTGCCGCCGCATGGTCTCCCGCCCCCAGTCCCAGGTCCGGCTGGAGAGCTCGACCAACACCCTGGTGACCTTGAAGGGATAACGCAAACCCATGGCATCAGGGGTTCCGACCTTGAGCCACCACTGGACCGCTGCCGTCCGTTCACGTCCCCCCGCGCTGTGGCCCGGCTGCCGGCCCGCAGCCGTGGCGGCCGGGTCGGCGCCGAACTCGGTCAACATCCGGGCAAGATCAGCAGGCGCGGGCAACGGCAGGCTCAGACGCGCCGCTGCCCGCGCCAGGGTCGAATGTTTTTTTTCATCGCGGCCGCTCACGTCGACCCGGAACAGAATCCCGTGGAAGGGCTGACGCAGACGGACCGAATCGATGGCGCCCAGGTCGATGGTCACCGTCTGTCCCGCCTCTGCCCGCTCCGCCTGCTTGCCTTTGATCGCCAGACCGCGCAAGGTGAAGCTCACCCGGTCGCCGGTACGCTCCTCGTACAGCCGCAGGCGGTCGCCCAGCTTAAGCCGCGCCTGCAAGAGCACCTGCGCCCGCGCCGCCTGGTCCGCTTGCCGGCCCTTGATTGTTTCCAGCCGGATCACCTTGCCGATCACCTCACCGGTACTCCCGGACAGCCGGGGCACGATCAATCGCTCTTCCCCGCCGGGCAGCAGAAAACCGGCGGCGCGCTTGCGCCCCATGGACGCATCCAGCAGCCGGTGCGCCTCGGCCAGCATCCCGGCCCGCCGGTCCGAAGGGGCATCGAGCGCATCCAAGGCTAAACGGTAGGCCCGGACCGTGTTGCGGACATAGGCCACCGACCGAAGCCGGCCCTCGATTTTGAGGCTGACCACCCCGGCACCCCTTGCCTCGGCCAGATGGGCAATGCCGCTGAGATCGTTCATGGAAAAGAGATAGCCGCCACCCTTGCCGCCCTTGCCGGGCTGGCTCGCCTGGCCCGGACTCGGCCGCTTGCCGGACGGCAGCCAGTCGTAGCGGCGGCGGCAGGGCTGCACACACTGTCCCCGCAGGCTCGATTTACCGCCATGCAGGCTGGAAAAGCGGCAGAGCCCGGAATAGCTGAAACACATGGCGCCGTGAATGAACATCTCCAGCTCCACCTTGCTCTGGCGGCGGATGGACCCAATCTCCTCTAAACTCAATTCGCGGGCCAGGACCACCCGCCCAAAGCCCAACTCCTTAAAATAATTCGCTGCCAGTGCATGGTTGACGGTCATCAGGGTCGAGGCATGCACCACCAGACCCGGGAAAAACCGTTGCACCAAATACAAAAGACCCAGATCCTGGATGATCAGCGCATCGATTTTGATCTTGGCCAGAACAAACAAGGTTTCCAGGGCCAAGGGGATCTCGTCCTCCTTGACCAGGCTATTCATGGCCACATATAGCCTTTTGTTCCGCTCGCGGGCATGAGCAGCCATGGCCGCGATCTCCGCGAAGCTGAAATCGCGCGCCAAAGCGCGGGCATTCAGGCCGGGCGCGCCGACATATACCGCATCGGCGCCCGCCTCAAGGGCGGCTTCAAAGGCGGCCAGCGTCCCGGCGGGGGCCAGTAGTTCCATGGCAGCGACAGGGGTGGTCATGGGTGGACGAGTTAAAATGGAATCGAGTGCGAATGGGGGATTAAACGCACAGGGTTTGCCGAAGAAACAACGGAGCAAAAGGCAGAAAATCTCACTCGGGGCGGCTGTCCAGCGCCAAGGGGTAATCGACCGGCGGCAGGGGCAGGATGAAATAAAAGTTATTGCCCTCAGGCGTCGGTTCATAGCCGACATTGCCGCCGTGCATCTCAATCACCAGGCGAATAAACGACAGGCCATGGCCCGTTCCGGGGATGTCCGGGTTGTTATCCCCGCGCATCCCCTCCTGGAACAGGCGATTACCCTGCTCCACGGTCATGCTGGGCCCGGTGGTAAAAACATTGAGCTTGACCCCCTTCTTGCCAGTTCCCGTAAAATCATCAACGATTTCCCTGCCATAGGCCATGGCCTTCCGTGATTGTCCCCGGTGGTCAACCACCTCCCTGGTGTACTTGGCGGCATTGGAAAAGAGGTTAGCGTAGACCTGGGCCAACAGGCCGATGTCGACCATGAGCGGAAATTCTTCCCCGTGCATGTTCTGCGGCCGGTCAACGGTGACGTTGGCCGCCTGTAAACGGCTGGCGTAATGGTCCAGTTGGGGCTGGATCACCTCTTTTTCGACCAAACATCGTTTGGGATGGAGCACCAGGTGGCCGCACTCGAAATGTTCCCGGCGGAACAGGCTCTCGATGAATAGGCTCATGTTGGCGTGATGCTTGACGATTTCCTGGTGATACTTGGTCAGGTCCTCTTGCAGTGACTGCAGTCGGCCGGCACATTGACCGCATTGATCCTGGGGGTCCTCCTGGTTCGCCTTGATTTCCCTCCGCAGTTCCTCGATCAACCCGATCCGCTTCTTCAATTGGTTGAACAAGTGGCGGAAATACATATTGGGCACGATGATGTTGTGCTCAATATCGATCACCAGGGTGTTGATGAACTTCAGCCGCTCGATATTCTGCCGGGCGATCAGTCGGTTATCGAGGTTGTAGCCGATCCGGTTGGCATATTTGACGAAGAAAAACTTGTCGGTTTCGGTCAGTCCCGCCTTGCGCCGGACCTCGAACATCCCCAGGATCCGGCCGCTGCCGCACAATCCCCGCAAATCATTCCACAACCGCATCTGCTGTTCGGCGTGTTGCCTGTCGGTTTCCCCGGAAAAGGGCTGCTTGCTGAAAATGGGGATGACATAGGCGTCGCCCAGCTCATACGGCTCCTCCCGCAACTGGACTCGATAGCCCGCCAGCCTCGGTTCACTCAACACACCTTCCTCACTGGAACACACCAACTGCAGGCCACGTTCGCAGGCCTCCAGATAGAGGTTGCTTTCAACATCGACCAGGGCCAGGGGAACGGAAACGCAGATCCGGTAGAAATCGTCTAAGGCATCGTATTCCTGGGCCAGGTCGAAGAACGCCTTGAGAAAGTCGTTGCGACCCTGGGAGAAATTATACTGCTCGTAACTTTCCGCCTTTGCCCGGACCCGCTGGCAAATCGCTTCCAGATCGGGCGGGATGGCAGGAGGCTGCGGAGGAACCGGCTGACCGTTCATGGGCATATGCAATTTGAGATTTGACGTTCTAATAGCGCCGCCGCATCGGCCGGATATTACCGCTTGGCGGTGATGACCACGGCATCGCGATTGTCCTTTTCCAGCAGCAGGACATCCACCCGTTCATGGGGCGATGGGTCGACGGTCATGCCGACATAGTCGGGCTGGATCGGCAATTCCCGGCCACCCCGGTCGACCAGGACCGCCAGTTGAATGGACCGGGGCCGGCCATAATCCATGATCGCATCCATGGCGGCGCGGATGGTCCGGCCGGTGAAGACCACATCATCAACCAACACCACCCGTTTATCTTCGAGCAGAAAGCCGATGTCCGACTTCTTGACGATCGGATTCTGGGAAATGAGACTCCAATCGTCGCGGTACAGAGTGATGTCGAGGGTGCCGGTAGGCAGCTCGGCCTCTTCCCGCAGCTCGATCCGTTGCTTGATGCGCTGGGCCAGATAGACGCCACCGGTATGGATGCCAACAATCGAAAGATTGCCCACGCCGTGGTTGCGCTCCACAATCTCCAGACTGATGCGGTCCAGGCTGCGCTCGATGTCTCGGTTGATCATGATGGTTCGTGCACTCATTGCCCCCCCCTCTCCCAAAAGTAATTCTCGCCCTTGGCATTCACCAGATTGATCGCCTCGGGATAGGTTTCGCATTCCACCGCAAACACCCGGGCCGCGATATCGTCCGGGGTATCGCTATCATCCAGGGCCACGCAGCGTTGGAGTACGATCGGCCCCTGATCGTACAATTCGTTGGCAAAATGGACGGTACAGCCGCTCACTGTGCAACCCCGCGCCTTGACCGCCTCATGAACGTGGTGACCGTAGAAGCCTTCCCCGCAAAAGGAGGGGAGGAGCGCCGGATGGATATTGAGGACCGAGCGGCGCAGGTGTTCGGGCGGGGTGTAGAGTTTGAGATAGCCGGCCAGGGCGATGAGATCGACCTCATAGTTCGCCATGACCCGGTTGATCTCGTCGTTACTGGCGGCATGAAAGGCAGGATATCCGTATCGCCTGGCCTTTTCCAGCCCCAGGGCGTCGGCGACGTTGGCGATGACCACCGCAATTTGGGCCTGCAGTGTGCCGGCCTTGATCCGCTCATGGAAATTGTCCAGGGTCCGACCGCTGCCGGAAAGCAACACCGCCATTTTACGCATGTTCCGCTCCGGTGAAATAGGCATTGGTGGCCGGGTCGACGGTGCGCAGCCACCCAGCGATGGCGCCATCGTAGGCAGCGGTCAGCTCGAACACCTTGCAGGCCAAACCAAAACGGGTGGCCAGGGTGGTGTTGCCCTTGGCCTGCAATTCCGCCAGGACCTGCGGATAATCGGCCGGATCGACAATCACGGTGACATCCTTGAAATTCTTGGCTGATGCCCGCAGCAGGGTCGGGCCGCCGATGTCGATGTTTTCGATGGCATCGGCCAGGGTGCAGTCGGAACTAGCCACGGTCCGGGCAAAGGCGTAGAGGTTGACGGCCACGATGTCGATGGGCTTGATGCCGTGCTGTCGGCACTGCTCGCGGTGTTCCGGGTTGTGGCGCTGGTGGAGGATGCCGCCATGGACCAGGGGATGGAGGGTCTTCACCCGGCCGTCCAGCATTTCGGGAAAGCCGGTGAAGGCCGACACATCGGTCACGGTGAGCCCGCCGGCGCGCAGCTTCTGGGCCGTTCCGCCCGTGGACAGGATTTCAATCCCCATGGCGGCCAGGGCCTTGGCAAACTCCTCGCATCCGGATTTATCGGTCAGGCTGATCAGCGCCCGCTCCACTCGTCTCATCTTACGTTGGTCCCCTGCTTGCTTATTCTTTTTTCAAAAATTGGCGAATCTTCCGCCGTTGATGTTTGTCGGGCCGCTGCTCGGATTGCCCATACGGCTGCATGGCCTTACGCTCCGCCAGGATCTGCTCCCGCCTGGCCAGCGACTCGTCAGTTTCCTCGTACAAGGTCCGGGCGACCACCGCTGGTCCGCGATGCTCACTGAGCGACTGAATCCGGACCGAGGTCTCAAGAAATCCCTGCCGGATGGTCAGCAGATCACCGACGCGGACCATCCGGGCCGGCTTGACCCTGTCGCCGTTGACCGCCACATGGCCAGCCCCCACCTCCTTGGCGGCCAGGGAGCGGGTTTTGAAAAACCGCGCCGCCCAAAGCCATTTGTCGATCCGCACCTGTTCCATGTCCGCTGCCGGCCTCTTCATCTACCACGGCAAAATACCATCTCTTCCGGTAAAACGCCACGGTTGTCCGGATTTCACCCATAAAGAAGCGATACCCTGACTCCCTTTGCGGTACAGCCATACCCCGCAAGGCTTGCGCGCCAACGCCAAGAGAGTTGCCAGAGCCGTAAAAATGGGGTAAGGCCATGCTCATCCTTCAAGAGAATCTCTTCCATGTCCCAGCACACCGTCGGCATCAACCAATTCACCTGTCCGGTCCGCATCCCCGAAAAGGGCGGCGGCGTCCAGCACACCGTGGCCACCATCGATCTGCAGGCCAGCGTCACCAGGGGTCGGCTCGAATCCTGCGTCAGCACCATGGTAACCTTGCTGGGCCGTTTCCTGCCGGACATCCATGCCGGCATTTTTCCGGAGCTGCTGAGCGAAATATGTTGTCAGCTGCAGGCCGCCGAGGCTTGGTTGACCATGCGTTTTCCCTATTTCATCGCCAAGAAGGCGCCGGTCAGCGGCACCATCAGCCTGATGGAATACCAGTGCGCCTTCACCGCCTCGTCGGCCGCCGGCGGCGAGCCCTTGCTGAGCGTGGTGGTTCCGGTCACCACCCTCTGCCCTTGCTCCAAGGAGATCAGCGCGGCCGGGGCCCACAACCAGCGGGCTGAAATCACCCTCGCGGTCCGGCCTCTGGCGCTGATCTGGCTGGAGGATCTGATCGCCATGGCCGAGTCCTGCGGCTCGTCCGAGGTATACGCCCTCCTGAAGCGGCCCGACGAGAAATACGTGACCGAGCGCGCCTATGCCCAGCCGATGTTTGTCGAGGACGTGGCCCGCAAGGTGGCCCAAAAGGCCATGACCCACACCGACATCGCCTGGTTTACGGTGGGTGTCGAAAGCTTCGAGTCCATCCACAACCACAACGCCTACGCCCTGGTCGACAGCCGCGACCTCAAACCGGACGCCCCCCGCGGCTGAAAACGAAGACTCCCTCAAGCCCGCTCTCCCAACCCGCCCAGGCAGAGATATTTCAACTCCAGGTATTCCTCGATTCCGTACTTCGATCCCTCCCGACCGATCCCCGATTCCTTGACCCCGCCGAACGGGGCCGCCTCGGAGGACATGCGGCCGGTGTTGACGCCGACCATCCCGTATTCCAAGGCCTCGGCGATCCGCCAAATCCGGCCGATATCCCGGCTGTAGAAGTAGGCGGCCAAGCCATAGGTGGTATCGTTGGCCAGGGCGAGAACCTCTTGGTCGTCCTTGAAGACAAAGAGCGGGGCCACCGGGCCGAAGGTTTCGTCATGGGCGATCCGCATGGCGGTGGTGGCGTCAAGCAGCACCGTGGGCTCGAAAAAGAAGCCGCCGCACTCCAGCCGCTTGCCGCCAAGGGCAATGCGGGCCCCTTTGGCCACGGCATCGGCGACCTGCTCCTCAACCTTGTGGATGGCGTCGAGGTCGATCAAGGGCCCCTGCTGCATCCCCGCCTCGAAGCCGTTGCCGACCTTGAGCGCCCGCACCGCCTCAACCAACTTGGCGGCAAACCGATCGTAGACGTCCTCCTGGACAAAAAAGCGATTGGCGCAGACACAGGTCTGCCCGGAATTGCGATACTTGGCGGCCACGGCCCCGCGCACCGCCGCATCGAGGTCGGCATCGTCGAACACGATGAAAGGGGCATGTCCGCCCAGCTCAAGGGAAACCTTTTTCACGGTGGCGGCACAATCGCGCATCAAGAGCTTGCCCACCGCGGTCGAGCCGGTGAAGCTGAGCTTGCGGACCAGGGGATTGGCGGTCATTTCGGCGCCGATCTCGGCCGATGGACCGGTGACCACATTGAAAATGCCCGGGGGGATACCGGCCTCGTCGGCCAGCGCGGCCATGGCCAGGGCGGACAAGGGGGTCTGGCTCGCCGGCTTGACCACCACCGGGCAGCCGGCCGCCAGCGCTGGCGCCGCCTTGCGGGCGATCATCGACGAGGGAAAATTCCAAGGAGTAATGGCCGCACATACCCCCACCGGCTCCTTGAGGACGATGATCCGCTTACCCGGCTGCCCCATGGGAATGGTGTCACCGTACACCCGTTTGGCCTCCTCGGCATACCATTCGATATACCCGGCGCCGTACACGATTTCCTCCTGGGCGTCGGCCAGGGGTTTGCCCTGTTCCATGGTCATGATCATGGCCAGATCCCGGCGATGGGCGACGAGTAAATCGTACCAGCGGCGCAGGAGGCGAGCCCGCTCCCTGGCGGTACAGGCCCGCCAGGCCGGCCAGGCGCGATGGGCCGCCTCGATGGCGGCGCCGGTTTCCTCTCTTCCCAAGGCCGGCACCGTACCGACACTCGCGCCGGTCGCCGGATCAAAAACAGTGATCCGTCCTTCGCCGGCACCGTCGATCCACTTGCCGTTGACGTAGCACTGGGAGCGCACCAGCTCCTGTCGACCGAGTTTCATCCATCACTCCCTAACCGCCCAAAAACAAACAGGCAGCGCGTCGGAAAAAGACCGTTGCTGCCTATCCACGTAAAAACATTGTTCAATCTCCCAGCGTTATGCTAATGTGCCGGAAGGTGGTCATCATACACCGGGATGCTGTTTTTTTCATCCACGATTACCATAGCTCAACAAGACCAAAACGTTATGGCTGCAGAACTCCGAAGATCCGAGCGGACCAGTGACTTCCTCCCCCTCGAAACCAGGGTGATAGACGCATCAAGCGGCCAGGAACTAGCCGGTCCGTTCTCCGGCAGGATCATCGACATCTCGGCCCATGGGGCCTGTCTGCTCATGACCCAGATCATGGTCCGCTCCTTTCACGTTTTCCACTCGACCCGCGAAGCCGAGGATGCTGTGCTCCAGCTCGTCATTGATCAGCAGCCAGAATTAGGCCGCCATGTCCTGACCGCCCGGCCGGTGTGGTTGCACCTTTTCCGGCAGGATAAAATCCGGGCATTCAAAATGGGGGTGGAATTTATCGAAACCCCGGAAGTGAAGCAGATGCTAAGAGTGCTGGCGGACTTATGCAGGGACCGGGAGGCGCGCTCCGCCTGGTGGAAAAAACACAGCCAGTCCTGAGATATTTCCTATTTGTCCCGTCTCCGGTCGCGAAAAGCCGTTTGATCAGCTCTGCCGCTCCTTCCCGTTGAGCAGGCTGAAGATGCGGGGCTTGTGCGTAAACCCGCGCAGTTCGATCTCACCCAATTCTTCCACCTCAAAGCTGTCGCCTACCTCGCTGAGCACCGCCTCGGTGATGTAGATCCGACAGAACGATGCCTCGGCCGCCAGCCGCTGGGCAATGTTGACCTCGTTGCCGATCACCGTGTAATCAAGCCGTCGATTCGAACCAATATTGCCAAGGAACACCGTACCCTTGGTTACGGCGATCCCCAGGTCGACCCCCAAAAATGCCCTGTGACGGCGGCCCCACTGCTCCCGCAGCTCCGTGAATCGGGTCTTGATCGCCGCCGCGGTACGGGCGGCCGCCAAACAGGGTGCGTCCAGCTTGATCGGTGCCCCGAACACCGCCAGCACCGCATCGCCCATGAACTTATCGACAGTGCCGCGGTGGCGGAACACCTCATCGGTAAAAAAGTGAAAAAATTCATTGAGAAAGGAGCGCAATGACCAGAGGTCGATCTGTTGCACCAGACGGGTGAAGTTGCGGATGTCGGCAAAGAGCACGGTGGTTGGTTTGACCTCCCCCAATTCCATCAGGTCGGCGTTTTTCGCCATGAGCAATTCGGCCACCTCAGGGGCCACGTACTGCTCAAACAGAGTCTGCATGCGGATCGTTTCGGTCAACTGCTGGCGGACACGCTGGTTTTCCAAGGCAACGGCAGCCTGGCTGCACAGAATGGAGAGCATCTCGTTGTCGGCCTCGGAAAAGCGCTCCTCTGTCTCCTGTTGGCTGATATTGAGCACCCCGAGATTCTGTTCGCAGATCCTTAAGGGAAAAGAGATGGACGAGACGGTCTCCGGCTGCCTCAGCAAGGGGGAAAAGATGGATTCGTCTTGGCTTTCCCTGTTGAGCAGAACCGGTTTGCCCTGCTGGAACACCCAACCGGCGATCTGGTCGCCGGGTTGCAGGCGGAGCGATTGGACCGGGGCCGGATACTGTCCACGGACAGAGGCGACACGGAGGCATTGTTCCTTCTGATCGTAGAGCATCAGCGAACAGCGGCTGGCCTTGGTCTGCAGTTGGACCGCATCGAGCAGCCGCTCAAGGATATCCTCCTCGCTGGTGGTAGCGGCCAGTTGCTCACCCATGCGGTAGAGGGGAAGGAGGGTACGCAGCCTGGTGTTTTCCTGTTGCAGCCGATACCGTTCCAAGGCCTGATGAACCACCCGGTTCACCTGCGGCACCTTGACCGGTAACTCGACCACCCCGGAAAATCCCGCCTCCAGGGCACAGTGGAGCAAGGCTGTGTCAGCCGTCGCTGAAAGCAACACCCCGGCAAGGCCGGGGTGTTGCGCCCCCAGCTCGCCGAACAGGCGGCAGCCGTCTATCCGGGGCGGCTCATCCACGATCAGGACCAGCCTCGCATCCTGGCTATGGCAAGCCTCGCGCACCGATTCCCCATCCGGGCAACGGATCAACCGCAACCACGGCAGTGCCGCGGCAATGGCCTCGGCTTGACGGTCGTCGGCAGTGCAGAGGACCGCAGCCGTATGCTTAAGGATGTCCATGAAATGGCCTTGGGAGAGTAGCATGTAATTATTTTAGCATTCTAAAAGGGGCAAGGCAAGAAATAGGCCCAAGATACAACCTGCTCGTATCATGTCTGTTTATTTTAGCAGGAGTAGAGTATATTTTTTTCCATGTCAACCCGCACGCCGCGCCACAGTCCGCTCGCCGAACGGATGCGCCCCAAACGCCTGGATGATTTCGTCGGCCAGCAGCACCTGGTCGGCGAAGGAAAGTTTCTCCGCCAACTGATCGAAGGGGGAACCATTCCCTCCTTGGTCTTCTGGGGGCCGCCGGGTTCCGGCAAAACTACCCTGGCCACCATTCTTGCCCGTGCCGTTTCCGCCCATTTTGTCTTCTTCTCCGCCGTGCTTTCCGGGGTCAAAGAGATCAGGCAAATCGTCGATCAGGCCAAAATCCAGCGTGACCAGAGCGTCCAGCCCACCATCCTGTTCGTCGACGAGATCCACCGGTTCAACAAGGGCCAGCAGGACGCCTTCCTGCCCCATGTGGAAAGCGGCCTGCTCACCTTGATCGGGGCCACCACCGAAAATCCGTCCTTCGAAATCACCGCCCCCCTGCTCTCCCGCTGCCAGGTGCTGCTGCTGGCGCCCTTGCAGCCGGAGGACATCGTCCAGGTTATCCGCCGGGCCCTTGCCGATCCGATCGACGGATTGGGTGAATACGGTTTGCTGATCGAGGCGGGAGGCTTGAGCCTGCTGGCGGAGGCGGCGGATGGCGACTGCCGCCGGGCCCTGAATTACCTGGAGACCGCAGCCAACCTCACCCTGGATGCCCGTCCAGCCCCGGAAGGTGGAGAAGCACCGACCATCACCGCGGCCTGCGTCAGCGAAACCCTGCAGCAGAAAACCCTGCGCTACGATGCCAACGGCGAGGAGCATTACAATCTCATCTCCGCCCTGCACAAAAGCCTGCGGGACAGCGATCCCGACGGGGCGATGTACTGGCTGGCGCGGATGCTGGCCGGCGGCGAAGATCCCATGTATCTTGCCAGGCGGATGATCCGCTTTGCCTCCGAGGATATCGGCAATGCCGATCCCCAGGCCCTCCAGGTCGCCCTCAACTGCCGCGATGCCTATCACATGCTCGGCTCGCCGGAGGGTGACCTGGCCTTGATCCAGGCCGCCGCCTACCTGGCCACCGCGCCGAAAAGCAATGCCCTGTACACCGGTTTTGCCAAGATCCGGGCCGACATCCAGCGCACCGGCTCCCTCCCGGTTCCCCTCCACCTACGCAACGCCCCGACCGCCCTGATGAAGGAGTTCGGCTATGGCCGGGGCTACCAGTACGCCCATGACCATCGCGACGCCCTGGTCATCCAGGAGCACCTGCCGCCGGAATTGGCGGGCACCGCCTACTACGAACCGACCAATCGCGGCTATGAGGCGGTGATCAAGGATCGGCTCACCAAATGGAAACAAATCCTCAAACAGAGGGCCCGACACCATGCGCACCCCAAAGATCCCGACTAGACCGGCGGCCCTGCTCCTGCTGCTGCCGCTGCTGGCCCTGCTCACCGCGGCCAACGTCAATGGGGCCACCTTCCGGCTGATATACAGCAACGACAATCTCGGGGAACTCGAGGGCTGCGGCTGACTCAACAGCAAACTGGGCGGTCTGTCCAGAAAGGCCTCAGTGATCCGGGAACAGAGCGTTGATCCCCAATGGCCGGCACTGGTCGTTACCGGGGGCAATCTGTTGTTTGAGCGGGAACAGTTGACTGCCGGCAGCGCGGCAGCGGAAAAAATAGCCGCCAACGGGGTGCTTAAGGCCAGCCAGATGATGGGCGCCACCTTTGCCGGGGTCGGCACCCGCGACCTGGCCGCGGGCCTCGCCTTTGTCAAGGCGTCCCACCAGCCGCCCGCCTTCACCTGGCTTTCCCTCAACCTGGTTGATCCTCAAAGCCACAAGCCGCTGTTCGCTCCCATGACCCTCCACCAGGTCGGCGCCACCAAAATCGCGGTGCTGGCCCTGACCGATCATACCGCCCTGGCCAATGATTCCCGGGAGTTCCTGGCCCTGGATTGGCGGACCGCCCTGCCCCCGGTCCTGGCCGAGGCAGAACAGCAGGCGGATTTCATCCTCCTCTTGTCCAACTATTCCTATAGCGAAAACCATGAAATCGCCAAAAAGTTCAGCCAGGTAGCCCTGATCCTCCAAACCGGCCATGTGGCCGGTAACATGGCCCCCATCCCGATCAGCAAGTCTCTGCTCGCCCAAACCGGGATCCGGGGCAAATACCTGGGCATCCTGGATATCGATTGGCACGGCGACTCTGACTGGAACGAGGCGGGGCAACCGTTGCCGGGCAAGAATCAGAAGCGACCTGTTTCCTTCTACGCCAATCGGTTTATTCCCCTTACCCAATCCCTGGCCTTGGCCCCTGATGTTGAAGCTGTGGTCACCAAGACCAAGCGCCAGATGGAGCATCTGCGCCAGGGTCAGACACCGTGAACGAAGCGGCCCTGGCATCGCCATGGGAGACTGCTCTGAGCGTGCTTGATTCAACCCTCCGCATATCAGAATATATATGCGGATTGCTTTGCTCGCAATGGCGACGCAAAGAGCGACAGGATAAAAAAAGACCATGATTTCCGCCAACCAACCGCGTCGGGACGAGCGGTTGTTGGGCAGGGCGCAACGAAACCCAGCCTTGTTGCTACGAACGTGCCTGGGGCATTGCGAGCACAGCAATCCTTGCATACGGGCCACAAATCAGCACCTGAAGGCTTCGCAGGTTCGGGATGCCGTGTTACCGGGCCTATTATTTACGGGGACCGGTTGCAACCTTTTCCAAATTCAGTGTCAGGCCGCCGATGCCGAATTCAAGTTTTTTGCCGATATGGGTATTATGCCCCTTGTGGGGCGGTTGGCAATAAGGGAGTACAGAAATGCACTTCGTTCGCGGTGATCAACATACAACACGGCTTCCACCCAGAAGTGCGCCCATGCCGGGCGCACCATAAAAAAAGCCGCCCGAATGGGCGGCTTTTTTTACTCCTCAAACATCGACCTATCAGCAGCCGAAGGCCTTCTGCAGGTTCGGGATAGTCTGCTTCTTGCGGCTCATCATGCCATCAATCCACATGGAGTTGCCGGCCAGTTTCGCCCCAAAGGCGCCTTCGATCAGGGCCGGATCATCGGAGAGAACCATCAGATCGGTGCCTTCCTTGACCACGTCGGTGAGCATCAGCAGCACTGAATGACGCTCACTGCCTTTCTGCTCCTTCATGGCGTTATACAGGGCGTCACGCATGTCGGCAACCTGCTCCAGGGTGGCAAGCTCAAGCTGGCCAACGCCGACTTTTTTGCCTTTCATGTCGAAATCCTTGTAGTCACGATGGAGCAGTTCCATCGGGGGAACGCCGGCCACAGCGCTCTTGGCCTTGAGCATTTCCATGAACAGCCCTTCGGTATCAGACACCCCGGCGATGGCGGCCAATTCTTTCACGGCCTTCTTGTCGGCGTCGGTGCAGGTCGGGGACTTGAAGTTGACGGTATCGCTCAGGATGGCGGCCAGCATCAAACCGGCAACCTTGGGCTGAACGGCAATGCCCTTCAGATCATAGAGGATCTTGAGTACGGTTCCGGTACAGCCGACCGGCATGTTAAAGAAGAAAATCGGCTGGTTGGTGGTGACATCGCCAATCTTGTGATGATCGACCACGGCCACGACTTCGCCGGCGCTGAGGTTGTCAGGGGCCTGGGCCAGGTCGCTGTGATCAACCAGGGCGATTTTCTTGCCAGTGGCATCGGTCAGGATCTCAGGAGTGGCAAAACCAAACTGTTTGAGCACCATTTCGGATTCGGGATTCAACTTGCCCGATACGGCGGGAACATAATCCTGGCCCTTGGCCTTCATCAATTCGGCATAGGCAATGGCGGCGGTAACAGAATCGGTATCCGGACTTTTGTGGCCAACAACATAAACAGACATAGCGTAATACCTCCCAAAGCGTGTTCAATGACACATGAAATGTGTGCTTCTCTTTTTCCCCGACCCATTAACGGATCGGAAACACTAAAATTGAACGACATTATAATGTTCACTGATAAGCGTCAAGCAGAAAAAGGAAAAATACCCTTCACGCTTTGCTTTTCAGCAAAAACAAGGAGATCGATACCATCGATCTCCTTGGATACGAAGTGAAAAAAAGGCCTGGAATCAATCGCGGCTGCCGCCGAAAAAACGCAACAGCATCAGGAAGAGATTGATGAAATCGAGATAGAGGGCCAGGGCGCCGATGATCGCCCCTTTGCGAATGGCCGCCTCGCCTTGGCTCATGATGCCTTGTTCGCCGATATTCTTGATTTTCTGCACGTCATAGGCGGTCAATCCCACGAAAACAAACACCCCTATGGCGGAAATGGCCCAGTAGAGAGCGGGACTCTGCAGGAAAATGTTCACCATCGAGGCCAGAATAATGCCAATCACGCCCATGAACATGAACGAGCCCATACCGGAGAGATCGCGCTTGGTGACCATGCCGTAGATTGCCATGGCCGCGAACATGCCCGCGGTCACCAGGAAGGTGGCGGCGATGGAGGCGTGGGTATAGATCAGGAAGATGGTCGACAGGATCACCCCGTTGAGAGCTGAATAGCCGACAAAGATCGCGGTGGCGGTAGCCGGCTGCATCTGGTCGATCCTGGCGGAAAGGAAAAAAACCAGACCGAGTTCGACCAACACCAGGATAAAAAAGAGCGGGCTGGCAATCAAGGAGACGGCCAGGCCGGAAGCGGCGACCAAATAGGCGACGGCCCCGGTTAAGGCGAGGCCAACGGCCATCCAGTTGAAAACCTTGGCCAGAAAGACGGTCGAGGCCTGCTGCTTGGCCTGAACTCGGGTGATATCATGGGTTCCGATCTGGGTTTGC
This sequence comes from Pseudomonadota bacterium, assembly GCA_009778235.1. Lineage (GTDB taxonomy): Bacteria > Desulfobacterota > Desulfobulbia > Desulfobulbales > Desulfobulbaceae > Desulfobulbus. The sequence goes on along the minus strand of WRKE01000297.1, from coordinate 415 downwards.
ATCGCTGCCTGCTCCTTCGATGTTGGGATGGTGATCGTTTAAGGTTGGCTCAATATATAACCATTTTGTCCGGAAAGGCAACACCGACCGGGAGCATCGCACAAACTCTCGTTTATTCAGAGAGATGCACCAAGAAGACCAGAGAAATTCCTTGTGACCCTTGGACGACAACAAGGCCAAAACACGGGACCACTAAAAAAAGATGGCCAACCTTCCCGCAGGTATGGGATGGCATCGGCACAACCAATGGGGGGTACGGGGTTTTTGCCTAAAATTGGGGCGGCCGCCTACATGAGTCTCAGGAACAAGCATCGACGCGGTCCGGAGGCGGCATCCCCTGCTTTTCTTCGGCCAGCACTTCCCGGACCTTGACCGCCAGATCCAGGACGGAAAAAGGTTTTTTGAGGCAATGGGC
>WRKE01000296.1 GCA_009778235.1 Pseudomonadota bacterium | reverse complement strand
CTCGGCCAGCAGGCCCAAGGCGCAGGCCACGTTGATCTCATCGGCAATCACCAGGTCAAAGGCACCTGAGGCCAGGGCCGTGGCGATGGCGGCCAGACCGCGCCGGGCCGCGTCGATATCCTGCCCGGTGGGCTGGCGCACCAGCATGCACCCCAGGCCATACTGTTCGATGGTGATGGCGTCGGCCAGTCGCTGCAGGGTATTGAGTTCGCTGTAGTCGGCATTTTTGATGAATTGGCCGATGTACACCCGCAACCCCGCTCCGGCGGCCCGCATGGCCAGCCCCAGGGCGGCGGTGGTTTTGCCTTTGCCGTCGCCGGTATAAACCTGGACAAATCCTTGCATGCGCAATCACTCCTTAAGCGGCTTTTTTCGTTCGTGGCCGGAACGGATGTCTCGGTCAACGATCGTCTTACTTGCCCCACGAGCCTCTTTAGAGAATCGCTTAGGAACAGTCAACAGCTTTTCACGGCCCTGTTCCGGCAACCCGCACAGACCACAGGCATCGCCCAAATCCTCGCTTCCCTGGCGGCTGGATACGGCCTGGCGGCAATTTTTCCTCAAATGCCAAGGCTACTTCCAGAGTGACCTCACCGCCTTGGGCGGTTTCAAGCCGGTCAAGGGACAGGCGACCGTCTGCCGGACAGATGCCCCTTGCATTCTTCTCTTTGATTTAATTAATATTTTTATTCAGTTAAATTTATGTTTGTATCCTCATTTTTTTCTTTCCCGGGCCTGCTCGCTGAAACCATGGAACGAGAAGAGGTTATGCGATGCAAGGGCTCGGTAAGATAAAAACGGAGATTTATCGAGATTTGGCGAGGAAAATTGAGCTATATGAGAATATGGCAGTGTGGATATCTTGTTGATAACTTTTTGACTGTCTATATAATTAGTTGATATAATTGTATTTATAAGTTTGTTGGCAAAACAGGCGTGGTTATGGAGGGTTAAATGATTTTTCCCATCGCAACGCCTTATAGCTCCAAGGAGTTCCATGTTGTTGTCAATCGCCTTGTTTGCATCATGAAATCGCCGCAAACCGTTTTTGACCGGATGTCGGTTTTCCAGTAGATCATCACCATTCGCTCGATGGCCCTGATCCCGGACACTCCCTTGTGGCTCAAAGGAAACGGTTCTCAATCATGTGGAATACGATAAAAAAATCCTTGCACAGCACCCTTCCGGCAAGTGAATACGGCTTGTGGATCAAACCTCTTGAATGCCGACTACAGGAGGGGCAGGTGCTGGAGCTTTCCGGGCCTGACCGTTTTTTTTGTGCCTGGGTGGAAGATCGCTATCTCGAGCTCATCCGCCGGATGGCGCTCGAGATCGAGGGAATCAAGGAGGTCCGCCTGGTTGTCGCCGAAAGCCGGAGCTGTTCCTTTGTCGGCGGCCAGGGCGAGCAGGGCGGGCAGATGCGCTTGCCGGGAACCATGCCCCCGCCCCGTTTGCGCTCATTGCATCCGGCCTTCACCTTTGAGCAGTTCATGGTGGGCGAATCGAACCTGCTGGCCCGGTCCGCTTGCCAGGCCCTGGCCACCGGCGATTCCACCTTTGGCAATTGCCTGTTCATGAACAGCAGCACTGGCCTGGGCAAGAGCCACCTGACCCAGGCCGTTGTCCACCAGATCCTGCGTACCGCCCCCTCCACCAAGGTGCAGTACCTGACTGCCCAGCAGTTTTCCGCCGAGATGGTGAAGAATATCCGCACCAACTCCATGGAGCAGTTTTCAAAAAGATTCATCCACAGTTGCGACATCTTGTTGGTGGAGGATGTCCACATTCTCACCGGCAAGCCCAAAACCCAGAAGGAACTCAACACCATCCTCGACTACCTGATCAAATCAGGGTCCAGGGTGATCCTGACCTCGGCCCTGGCGCCGGGCAAGCTGGCTGACATCGACGATGACTTCCGCAGCCGCATGACTTCAGGCTTGGTCACCGGGATCGAATCGCCGGATTATGAGACCAGGGCCCGGATCATCCGCCACAAGATGCAGACCCATGGCATGGTCCCGGACGAGGATCTGGTGGGATTCGTGGCTGAGAGTCTCCATACCGACATCCGCCGGATGGAAAGCGCCATTATCGGCATCAAGGCCATGTCCTGTCTGCGGGGCACCCCGCCGGATCTGGCCATGGCTCGGGAGGTGATTTTGGGGCTGACCGGCGGCACCATGGAGGAGATCACCGGTGAGGCCATCCGCGATTTGATCGGCAATCAGTTTCGGGTCAGCGTCGAGGAGTTGCGGTCGCGGTCGCGCAAGCGGGCCATCGCCTTTCCCCGGCAGGTGGCCATGTATCTCACCCGCAGGTTCACCAACCACTCCCTGGCCGATATCGGCGTCATCTACAACCGCGATCACTCCACGGTCCTGTACGCCATCAAGACCATCACCCGGGATATGAATCAGCAGGACTCGATCCGCCGCCAGGTGGAGATGCTCTGCGCCAAGCTCAAAAAATAACCAACACAAAACGCGCTGTGCCTCGCCGGGGACAGTATTGATCCCCAGTCCCTTGCGGCCCCGTTTTTAAAAATAGACCCCCTTGACCGTAGCCCCCGCCTCCGGTGTTGCCGGGGTACCGATTGCCCCGGCAATCCGCCGGGCCTCCTTGACCATGTCATTGATGCCGATCCCCTTCCAACCGAAACCGCAGAGGTGGAGGTCGGGATGGGCGGCCTGGATCTCGCCGCGCCAGCGCAGGAGCCCGGTGTACCCGGCCTCCAGTTGCGGAATGCCTGCCCTGGGCCGGAGCACCGCGGCATAGCTGGGCCGCGGCAGCGCCATCAGGCGGCCGAGATCGGCGCAGACCGCCTCGATCAGCTCCTGGTCGGTCAGGTCGAGCCGTTCCGGATGCCGGCGACCGCCAACCAGCGCCTCGAGCAGTTGGCAGCCAGCCGGGGCGCGTCCGGGAAACATGTGGGAGGAAAATAGCGCCCCGAGGGCGAAACGTTGCTCTTGCTCCGGGGCCAGGTATCCGAAACCAAAGGGAATTTTGGCATGGTGATCAAAGCCGAGCAGCACCGAGAGAATCCGGGCCTCAGGCATGGCCGCCATTGGCGGTGGGGTGGCTGGCAGGGCCGCGGCCATCAAGGGCAGACAGCTGTTCACCGGCAGGGCCAGGACCAGATGGCGACAGGACAGTTGTCTTTGTTCGGTTGTCACCGCCCACCCATCCTCCTGTCGGGCAATACTTTGGACCGGGGTGTTGTAGGCGAGTATCCCCGCCGCCCGCAACTCCGCGGCCAGCCGCCTGGGCAGCACGGCCATCCCCTCCTTGAAACTGATCATGGCCGGCAGCCCTTTTTTCTCCCGCCCCTCCCTCTTCGCCGCCCGCATCCTGCCGAACAGGCCCCGGATCACGGAACCGTGCGCCCGCTCCAGCTCCCGCACCCCCGGCATGACCGCGTCGATGGTGAGCCGCTCGATGTCACCGGCATAGGTGCCGGTGAAAACCGCGTCGGCAAAGGGCAACAGGGCCAGACCGAATCGATGGGCCACCCACTGGGCCACCGTGGGTTCGCCCGGCAGTGGCCGTCGCCACAGATCACCCAAGACCCGCAGCTTGGCCGTCCAGGGCATCAAAGGCTGACGCAGGATCGCCAGCGGTTTCTGGGGGATGCACACAAGGCGGCCGCCGATGCAGACATAGCGGACAAACCTGGCCAAGGGCGCGGTGGCGACCTCCGCCTCCAGCCCGGCCAGGCGGATCAATTCGCGGCTTTCACCACAGTTGTCGAGGAATCCGTGCGGCCCCCATTCGGCCAGGTAGCCGGATTGGTTGAAGGTGGCGATGGCCCCGCCCGGTTCGGCCGCCTGCTCCAGGACCACCAGACGCGCGGAGGGCTGCAAGGCCCGGACAAAGGTTGCCACGCTCAGGCCGGAGATGCCGGCGCCAATGATCCCGATATCGTATTTACTTGATTTCATAAAATATTCTAATCTTGCTCGTCGCAAGCGGCCGCTTGCCGGTTGTCTTGACAGTCGATTATTCGTGCTTACCATGTTGCCCGGATAAAGGAAAGGCCCTTTATCCCCTTGGTATCTCCGGAGAATCCTGTTTTTCCGGCCAACAAAACACCCCTTGTACCGTGGAGAAAAAATCCCATGACAGCAACACAGGTTGAAACCAAGCAGTTTCAGGCGGAGACCAGAAAGGTCCTTGATATCGTCATCAACTCGCTCTACACCGAACGCGACATCTTTGTCCGCGAGCTGATTTCCAATGGAGCCGACGCCCTGGAGAAATTCCGCCACCAGAGCCTGATCAACCAGATCGAGTTCGACAGCCACGTGCCCCTGGAAATCACCATCGACTGCGATGACAAAAAACACACCCTGACCATCACCGACACCGGTATCGGCATGACCAGGGAAGAGCTGGAGACCAACCTGGGCACCATCGCTCACTCGGGATCGCAGCATTTCTTCGAGCAACTGGCCGAGGCCGCGAAAAAGGACGTCAACCTGATCGGCCAGTTCGGGGTCGGTTTCTATTCGGTGTTCATGGCCGCCAAGACGGTCCGGGTGCAGACCCGCTCCTGGGATGGCAGCGAGGGGTGGGAATGGAGTTCGGATGGCGGCGGCACCTACACCATCGGCCCCTGCACCGGCCTGCACCGCGGCACCAAGATCATCATCGAGCTTAAGGACGACGCCCACACCTATGCCTCCAAGTTCACCTTGGAACGGATCATCCAGCAATATTCCACCTTTGTCCCCTTTCCGGTCATGGTGGAGGGAAAAAAGGTCAACACGGTCCAGGCCATCTGGGCCCGATCCAAGGCGGAGATCACCGACGAGGAGTACACCGAGTTCTACAAATTCATCGGCAATGCGGGGGACGAGCCGCTCTACCGGCTCCATTTCGCCGCCGATGCCCCCCTGGCGATCAATGCCCTGGTCTACGTGCCCAAGGATAATTTCGAGGTGCTGGGCATGGGACGCATGCAGCCCGGCGTTAACCTGTACTGCCAGAAGGTGCTGATTGATCAGCACAGTGAGAGCATCCTGCCAGAATGGCTGCGCTTTTTAAAAGGGGTGGTCGATTCCGAGGACCTGCCGCTCAACATCTCGCGCCAGTCGCTGCAGGACAACGCCCTGGTGATCAAGCTGCGCAAGGTGCTGACCAAGCGGGTGATCAAGTTTTTTATCGAGGAGGCCGGTCGTGAGGTCGATACCTATGGTGAATTCTGGAAGACCTTCGGCATTTTCATCAAGGAGGGCGTGACCTCGGATTTCGAGCACCGCACCGAACTGGCCAAGCTGCTGCGTTTTGAATCCTCGGAAAGCTCGCCGGGCAGCATGATTTCTTTGGATGAGTATGTCGGCCGGATGAAGAAGGGCCAGGACAAAATCTACTATATCAACGGTCCCAGCCGGGCCGCGGTGGAACACGGTCCCTACGTGGAGCTGTTTAAACAGCGCGGCATCGAAATCTTCTACACCTTGGAGCCGATTGATGATTTCGTCCTCAACCATTTGGGCGAATACGACGGCAAGAAGCTGGTTTCCGCTGACCGGGCCGACCTGAGCCTGCCGGAAACCACCAAGGACGCGGACCAGGCGGCCGAGACCAAGGAAACGGCCGAGCCATTGGCCGCCGCGGTGCTGACCTCGCTCTGCCGCTGGATGAAGGAGATGCTCGGCGACCGAATCCAGGATGTCAAGCCCTCCAGCCGCCTGGTGGACAGCCCGGCGATGATTGTCAATGTCGACGGCTACATGACCTCCTCGATGGAACGAATCCTCAAGGCCTCCGGCCAGGGCGAGGCCTTTGGCATGGGATCGAAAAAAGACATGGAGATCAATGGCGCCAGCATCTTGATCAAAAAGCTCGCGGGTTTACGGGAGAGTGATCCTGAATTTGCGCGGGACGTGGTCGAGCAGTTGTATGACAACGCCATGATCCAGGCCGGGCTCCTGGTCGATCCCATGGTGATGGTCCAGCGGAATTACCGCATTCTTACGCGGGCTGCCGGCGGACAGGTGGACGCGGCTTAAGCCCTTCCCTTGTCTCCAGGAGCGGTTCTGTCGCCTAACGCGTCGGTTTTTTGTTGGATTTTCAAGAAGTCCAGGATCAGAACTTGAAAAAAGGTTGTGTTCGCGATATATGAACACAACCTTTTTATTTGTCCGGAGTGTTCCTGGAGGGAATTCGATGCGACACCTCTTGTTTGCGATATTGTGCGCCCTTTTGTTGCTTGGTGGTTGCAGCTCCAAGCAGGTGCGCCATCTGGCGTCAGATGCGGCCCTGATCAAGCCCGGCCAGACCACGGTCAAGGAGATGCAGAAATACCTTGGCGAACCCGACGGCCGCCGGGAAGTGGCCCCTGATGTCAACGAGTATGTCTACTTCGAAAATCGGCAGGGCGCATTCGGCAACATGCCAGTGATCGGTTCCTGGGTCGGACCAGCCGGCTACGAGATGATCGTGGTCACCGCCATCAATGATATCGTCACCAATTGCGAGTTCCGCAATTTCAATCAGTCGGATCGCCAATGGAGGGAAGATTTCACCTGGGACCAGGACGTCAAGTGAGCTTGCCGTCGACCTTTGACATCAACCGGGAGCGCATGATCGAGGAACAGCTGGTGGCCCGTGGCATCACCGACCAGCGGGTATTGGAGGCCATGCGGACCGTTCCCCGGCACCTGTTCGTCGAAGATGCCATCCAGGCACATGCGTACGGCGATTTCCCCCTGCCGATCGGTTCCGGCCAGACCATTTCCCAGCCCTACATCGTGGCCCTCATGACCCTGGCCCTGCACCTAACCGGCACAGAAAAAGTGCTGGAGATCGGGACCGGGTCGGGCTACCACGCGGCGATCCTCTCCCGTCTCTGCCAGAAGGTGTACACGGTGGAGCGACTCGATGCCCTGGTCGGCCGGGCCAGGAAGGTCTTTGATCGGCTCCGTTATTACAACATCGTCTCGCGCATCGATGACGGCACCGTCGGCTGGCCCGCGGAAGCCCCGTTCAACGCCATCATCGTCACCGCCGGCGGCCCTCGGATTCCCGAGCCGCTCGTCACCCAGTTGGCCGATCCCGGCCGCCTGATCATGCCGGTCGGCGGTCAGGACGTACAGGAGCTGCAGCTTGTGGACAAAAGGGACGGCGATATTACGATGACCAGCATCGAACAAGTCCGCTTCGTCGATCTGATCGGCGCCCACGGCTGGCCGAATTGAGGTGCGTCTCGACCGGTTCCGGGTTTTTTCTTCGGAACCGCACTTGCGCCAAGCTCAACCCCTTGATCGCACCACCGCTTGTCTGCTAAGCTTGAACAGAAGCCACTGGGCAAGTGGCATCTGACCCTCTTTCACCTCCTTCACCGGCGACCATGTCATTGCTCAATAGCGACACCCTGTTGGATGTACTTGTCAAAGAGCGTTTGCTTTCCGTTGAACAGCGGAAATTGATTCTCCTCCACAAGGGGCGGCAGCGGCAGATATTGCTCAAACAGCAAGGCCCCCGGCGGCAGGATGAAGAGGCCAGGCGGGACAAGGGTTTCCCCGACATGGTGGACATCATTGTTTCGCTCGAATTGGAGAGCGCCGGGCCGATCCCCGGGCCGGTGACCGAGGAGAGCGTCATGCGGGCCGTCAGCCGAGCCCTCAAGATTCCCTTCAAGAAGCTCGATCCCCTTGAACTGGACATGGACACGGTCACCAAGACGATCCCCCGGTCCTTTGCCGTCAACCACCTGATTCTGCCAGTGGCCCTGAGCAACGGCGTCCTCGACGTCGTCACCTACCACCCCGATATTCAGCCGGTGCTCGAGGATATCGAGCGGGCCAACCAGGTCAAGGTCCGGCCGCTTTTGTCCACCCGGACCGACATCAAAAAAATTCTGGCCGAATTTTTCGGCTTCCAGCGCTCGATCACCGCCGCCGAGTCCCAGTTCGTCGGCAGCGGCCCAGCCGCCACCGTTGACATCGGCAACCTCGAGCAGTACGTGCGCCTGGCCACGACCAAGGAGTTGAGCTCCACGGATCAGCACATCAAGGCGGCGGTCAACCACCTGTTCAATTATGCCCTGGAGCAAAGGGCCAGCGACATCCATATCGAGCCCAAGCGGGACAACTGTCTGGTCCGGTTCCGGATCGACGGCATGTTGCACACCATCTACAAGCTGCCCAAGGCCGTGCATGCCGCCATTGTTTCGCGGATCAAGAGCCTGGCCCGGATGGACATCGCCGAGAAACGGCGTCCCCAGGACGGGCGGATCAAGATCGGCCGCCAGGCCGAGGGCGGCGACGCCGAGCTCCGCATCTCCACTGTTCCGGTCGCCTTTGGCGAAAAGGCGGTGATGCGCATTCTCAACCCCGAGGTCGTCTTCCAGGACCTGGATCATCTCGGTTTCTCCCGGCGGGACAGGAGCGTGTTCAACAGTTTCATGACCGCTGCCCACGGTATCGTCCTGGTCACCGGACCGACCGGCAGCGGCAAATCGACCACCCTCTACTCCACCCTCAAGCAGATTGCCTCACCGGAACGCAACATCGTCACCGTCGAGGATCCGGTGGAAATGGTCTGCGAGGACTTCAACCAGATCGCGGTGCAATCGCAGATCGAGGTCACCTTTTCCACCATCCTGCGCAACATCCTGCGGCAGGACCCGGACGTGATCATGATCGGCGAGATCCGCGATCTGGAGACCGCCACCCATGCCGTCCAGGCGGCCCTGACCGGGCATCTAGTTTTTTCCACCCTCCATACCAACGACGCGGTCTCAACCATCATCCGCCTGCAGGACTTGGGACTCGAGCCCTTTCTCATCGCCTCGACCATGCTGGGCGCTCTGGCCCAGCGCCTGGTGCGGCGCAACTGCCCCCACTGCATCGAACCCTATGCGGTGGATGGCGTGGGTCTGCGCAAGCTCGGCTTTCCGGTCGGCAACCAGGAGACGCTCGAACTGAAAAAGGGCAAAGGATGCCTTAAATGCCGCAATACCGGCTACCTGGGCCGGATGGGCATTTTCGAGGTGTTTCCCATGTCAGAGCAGATGAAAAAACTGATTGCCGCCAAGGCCAATGGCCTGGAATTGCGGCAGATGGCCATCCGGGAGGGCATGACCACCCTGCGCGAGGACGCCTGGCGGAAGGTTCTGGCCGGGCTGACCACCGTGGAAGAGGTGCTGCGGGTGACCGGAGAGACCGAAGCGGGATGATTTTTTCCTGGCGTTTGAGTCAACACTCCCTATAGTGTGGACCGGGAACAAGGAGCGAGCGGCGCGACATGGGACTGAAGATCGTCAGCAAAAACAAGAAGGCCTTTCACGACTACCACATCGAGCAGACCTTTGAGGCCGGTATGGTGCTCAGCGGGCCGGAGGTCAAGTCGTTGCGGGCCGGCAAGGTGAATCTCCGCGACGGTTATGCCCAGCTCAAGGATGGCGAGCTTTTTCTGCACAATGTCCACATTTCGCCCTACTCCTACGCCACCTACGTCGATCAGGACCCTCTCCGGGTCCGGAAGCTGCTGCTGCATCGGCGCGAGATCCGCAAGCTGATCGGCAAGCTCCACGAGAAAGGCATTGCGATGATCCCGCTCAAGATTTACTTTATTGCAAATGGTAAGGCCAAGGTCGAACTGGCCCTGGCCCGCGGCAAAAAACTCTACGACAAACGGGCGGCGCTTAAGGAGAGGGAATCAAACCGAGAAATGGAACGCACCTTGCGCCATGACGACTGATTTCACCGGCCGGCTCATCACTTTCACGCACACCCATGGGGGCGAAACGGATTCGACGGGGATATTGAAGCTTGTTGTTGCATGCCGAGTTTCTGTCAGCTCGTAAAAATGACGGAATTAAATATAATCGCAGACGATTATAACTACGCACTGGCAGCTTAACCTGCCGTGCCGTTCCACCGGCCTTCGCCTGTAAGGCCGGATTCGGAGCGTCGACTTCACAGGCTGGTCAGCCGTGTATGCCTGGGGCGCGGCTGGTGAGATCTTTCAGGCTGGCATCCGATATCCCTGTTCCGGGTGAGAAACGGATGCGAGATCTAATCCCGGAACTACGCATGTAGAGACACGAGGGGAGAGTTTTCGGACCCGGGTTCAACTCCCGGCGCCTCCACCAAATCATCATCTCATAAAACCCCATAAGGACTCTAACTCCTTATGGGGTTTCGCTTTTTCAAGATACTGCTTGTGTCATGCAGTCTCATAAAACCTATAAACATGCCAAGAGAACCTTGGTATTTTCCTTGGCATCTGGCATTTCTTGGAAATCGATACCAAGAACATGGAACGCTTTGCAATAACGGCCTTTTTGCCGGATACCATAGCGAAGATACTAAGAGCCGGATTTTCGATACCAAGGTTTTTTTGTGGGGATACCATGAGCAAGCTGACTGATACTTTTCTGAGAGGGCTGAAGGCCACCGGGCAGGTTCAGAAAAAGGCCGATGGCGGGGGGCTGTATATCCACGTTTCCCCCACTGGTGGTAAGCTCTGGCGGCTGGCATACAGCTTTGACGGCAAACAGAAGACCTTGAGCTTCGGAGCATATCCAGCCGTGAGCCTTAAGGATGCTCGGCAAAAATGGGAAGAGGCCAAGGAACAGCTTGCCGCTGGCATTGATCCAAGAGTTCATAAACAGGCTGTCAAGGCCGCAGTCAGGGCAGAAACAACAAACACCTTCGAGATCGTGGCCCGTGAGTGGTACGACAAGTTCAAAGACTCTTGGGTGCCTCACCACGGCAGCAAGATACTGGCCCGACTCAAAAAGGATATCTTCCCCCTTATTGGCGGCAAGGCTGTTGGTTCTGTCACCGCTCCGGAACTCTTGGAAGCCCTGCGACGTATCGAGGCCAGGGGAGCCATTGAAACCGCCCACCGCACCTTGCAGAACTGCGGGCAGATATTCCGATACGCTATCGCTACGGGGCGGGCGGAACGTGATACTGCCGCCGACCTGCGGGGTGCCCTCGCCCCGGTTAGGCCGACCAACTTCTCAACCATCACAGAACCCAAAGCCATCGGCGCATTGCTGCGGGATATTGATGCCTACCCCGGCAACCTGATTGTCCGGGCTGCCCTGCGTATGGCCCCGTATGTTTTCGTCCGCCCTGGAGAGCTTCGCAAAGCGGAATGGGCAGAGTTCAATCTTGAGGCTGCTGAATGGCGTATCCCTGCCGCCAGGATGAAGATGAAGGAAGTGCACATTGTCCCGCTGTCCTGGCAGGTGCTGACCATCCTGGAGGACTTGCAGCAGTACACCGGCCATGGTCGCTACCTGTTCCCTTCCATGCGTGCCAACTCTGCCCCCATAAGCGACGTTACCCTTTTGGCGGCCTTGAGAAGGATGGGTTACGACAAAGACGCCATGACCGTCCACGGTTTCCGCTCCATGGCTTCCACCCTGCTCAACGAACAGGGATACAATCGGGACTGGATTGAAAGACAGCTTGCCTACGGTGAAAGGAATAGTGTGCGAGCATCGTACAACTATGCGCAATACCTACTAGAGCGTCGCAGCATGATGCAGTCCTGGGCCGATTATCTGGATGGGTTACGGGAGATGTGAATTTTCGTTTCCTGGGAGCTGCTAAAGCTAAAGTCGCTAATCCTGCTAACGTTGAGGTAACCACCAGCCCTGCCCCATGGGTGAAACCCATAAAGCTGGATATTTACCCTGAAACACCTGTAGGACGTGTAGGATATGTCGGCAGCCCTTGCGTAGCGGCGCCGACCAGCTTGAGGAGGCCATGCCGGATGTGGCCAAGGGCCTTGGTGAGGCTGTGGCAACCAAGGGTGATGTGACCATCCCGATTGCGGACTACCTGACCCATATCGCCGGCACACCGATGGAGGGTGAAATTCTGCCGCATATGAAGGTTGACCCGGAAGGCATGACCTATGCCGAGGGGCAGGCCTTTTACCAGACCCAGCAAGACGCGATGACCAGGGCGGCCGAGAAGCTGAATGCGGCCAAGGAACAGGATGCCGAGTATCAGCAGCATGTGCGGGCGGTCAGGGACAGCATCACCAAGCAGTTGATAGATGCCGGCGTGTATTCCGATGCGGTTTCAAAGGAGTACCCCAAGCTGCCGCTGGCTTTCATTCAGACCAACGCGCGCCGGCTGGGGATTTCGCCGCTGGAGTTCTATCAGCGGTGGGGCGCCAAGATCGTCGGCGATCATATTGAGCGCAGCTTGGGAGATGGCTTCCACTCCTCGCCTGAAGAAATACGGGCCGGGGATGAGGCGCTGAAGAGGGATAGCGAGGCGTGGGGAAAGAGCGTCGATGCCTTCGCCGACGGGACGCTGCCGGTGCGCCGGTCGGTGACCATGCTGAATCAGACGCCGCTTGTTTTGCAGATGCTGGGGGCAAAGAACCTGCCCGTCAATACCACCTACGGCGTCCTGAAAAAGGTGCTGGTGGATAAGCACAAGCTGCCGCCTGAGACGGTGAAGCAGGTGCCGGCGGCCATGGCTGACCCGGTGATGGTGTTCAAGTCGGCAACTCAGGCCGGAGATCTGGTGATGATGCTGGGGTTGAAAGACCAGCATGGGGCAACTGTGATTGTGCCGATGACGTTGGAAGCAACAACTCCGGAAGGGTACACAGTCAATTTGGCAACGAGCGTTTATGGAAGGCAGCGCGTCGGCACTACAAAGCCGAACAACCAATGGTTCCTGAATCAGATTCAGGACGGCAACCTGCTGTACCAGAACAAACAAAAAAGCCGAGATTGGGCGGCCATGGTGGGGCTATCATTGCCCCCGACGCACCGCTCAATCTCAGCTAAAAACACCGTACACACTGAAGCTGATCTTGTCAAGCTGCGTGAAGCGAACCCGGAGCTGTATCAGTCCGCCGCTCCTGTAGACACCCCTACCTTCAGGAACTGGTTCGGCGACAGCAAGGTTGTGGATGCGACAGGCAAGCCGCTGACGCTCTGGCATCAGACCGGTGCGGATATTGAAGCCTTTGATCCGCGCAAGCCTGGAGCGGGAGAGTTCGATAATCAACTGCCCTTCGGCATTTTCATGAAGCCGGACAGCGGCGATATCGGACTGCCAGGAAAAACGCAGATTCCGCTTCATGCCAAGATTGAAAATCCCCTCCATGTGGAAAACAGAGCGGATCTGGGCAAGTATCTCGAAGCCAATGTTGAAGGCTACACGGAACTGAAGCAGCAGCTTGAGGCTGTTGACAAGGAGCACCAGGCCAAGGCGGACGAACTGGAGGCTGAAGCCTACAAGCGGTTTGAAGAGCAGTGGGAACCGCAACACCCCGATGCTTCACCTGACGAACGCGAAGCAGCGATAAACAGCTACTTCAACGAAGTAGGCCTTGACGCCTTCATGGAGCAGTGGCACAGGGCTGAAAATGACGTCTCCGCGCAAATGAAGGATCTGGTTGACCGGCATTTCAAAGAAAGCGGCCACGACGGCATTATCCTGGAGCGAGATGAAGGCGGCATAGGGAAAAAGGCGACCAAGACCTACGTTGCCCTTGACCCAACGCAGGTCAAATCCGTCCACAATCGCGGCACGTTTGATCCGAACGACCCGCGCATACTGTACCAGGCCGCCCCACCTGCGGACTCAACCAGCGGCGCTCCAGGAAGACCTTGGCCGGAAAACTTCCCCAAGGTGACACAGTTGACCAGTGTTGCCAAGATGAAGTCGCATCCTGACTACGAAGCGGCCAAGTCAGGCGACAGAGAGGCGGCGGCCCGGCTGGTACTGGATATGATGTCAGGCAAGGGCCAGCGGGAAAAGCTGCGGGCGCTGGCGGAGAAATACCCGGACGCGATTCTGGTGGCCGTACATGCGGAAGAGCGATCAGGGAGAAATTCAATACCAAGCGTTCTGTCTGAATATATTGGCAAGGCAACCGGTCTTGACGTTGGCGCCGAAATCGTTCAGTCCGGTAAAGTGGGCCGCACCGGGGCTGGCGCTTGGTATCGGATGAGCCATAGGCCGCGGTTTGATGGACCGGTGGAGAAGGGCCGCCAGTATATTCTGGTGGATGACGTGGTCACCGGCGGCGGGACCTTCAGCGAGCTGCGGCGGTATATCGAGGCAAACGGCGGGGAAGTGGTGGACATGGTCAGCGCCGGGGCGGCAAGGTTCGGCACAAATATCGCCCTTACCCCCCAGACCAGGCTTGCCTTGGAGGATAAGTTTGGTGTAGAGTCTCTGCAACAGTTCCTCAAAGAGGCTGACCTTTATGGCGGAAACCACCATGCCCTCACCGAATCAGAAGCCAGAACCCTCCTGGCAGCCGGGTCCCTTGACGCCGCAAGAGATAG
>WRKE01000295.1 GCA_009778235.1 Pseudomonadota bacterium | reverse complement strand
CACCAGTGACTTGGATCGGGCAAGACGATCCATATGGGCAAGCAAAGCCTGGTTAAAGCACTGCTTGAAAGCCAGCCGTTTTAATTCGGGCTGCGCATTGGGCGCATAGACATTGATGAAATAAAAGTCGCTGAATTCAAGGGTGAGCACCCGCCCCTCCTCGTCGAACCCAGGTTCGCCGAGTCCATACCAGACCTTAAGCGGGGCCATCTTGCTCAGCACCGCCGTGCCGGCATACCCTTTTTTTTTCGCCGGATTCCAGAACGCATGGTATCCATCGATGTTCTGCAGCGATGGAGGCAACTGCTCTGGCTGAGCCTTGATTTCCTGAAAGGCCACGATATCGGCATCAAACTCGCGCAGCACGTCCAGCAGGCCATTTTTCAACCCCGCCCGTATCCCGTTGACGTTCCAGGAAACAAATTTCTTCTCCGTGGTTTGCTGCATGCCCCTCCCCTTGTTGACCGCCTTGATCGTCCGTGGGGTCACGCCGAGGCGCGGGCACCAGCAGGCGATCACGCAGCAATCGCAGTGGGGGCGCACCGGGGTGCAGGTCCCCTGACCAAAGGCAACCAGAATGGAATTCACTTCCGCCCAAGAAGGCGGCGGCAGAATCTGTTGCAGGGCCATCTCGGTCTGCAAGGGGGTTTCTGTCTTGACCACTCCCCATATATTCATGATCCGATGCACATGGGTATCCACGCAGATGGCCGGTATCCCGAAGGCCACCGCCAACACCAGATTGGCCGTTTTTCGCCCGACGCCTGGCAAGGTAAGCAGGGAATCAAGATCCCGAGGCACAGCGCCATTAAACCGTTCTTGCAATACCGTCGGCAGCTGCCGGAGAAATCGCGCCTTGTTGCGATAAAATCCCACGGGATAAATCAGCCGCTCCAATTCCTCGGTTGTCAGGCGGGCCAAGGTGGTGGCCGTATCAGCCCGCGCAAAAAGCCGACCAGCAGCGGCAGCGGTCACCTCGTCCTTGGTCCGCGCCGAGAGCAGCGTCGCCACCAGAATCTTGAAGGGATCGTTGGTTTGGGTCGCGATCAGATCGACCACGGGAACCTGATAGGTCTTCACCTCTTTTTTGAGCAGAAGCAGGACATCATGCAAAGGAAAGGTCATGGGATGCACCGAATCAATTCAGGCCTTCTAGCAAAAAATACTCATTATCAATCAAGCTAACATCAAAACAACGGACCAGGCAAGCCAAACAAGTGATTATCCGAGGAAAACTGAGAAAACGACTAAAAAAGAAAACCAGCACCTTCAGTGCTGGTTCAGTGTGGCAATAAAGTGGTTGATCCTGAAAGAACTTTCACCAAAACAAAAATACCTCGCCGGTGCAAGGAGTACTTCGCTCCTTGGTCCCCACGAAGCCTACAACACGGTCACCTCACCGGTGGCCAGATCGTAATAGGCGGCAACAACGAGCACCTTCCCTTCATTGACCAGATCGGCAATGAAGGGTTCCGACTCGGCAATTTTCCTGGCCATCGTCCTGGCCAATTCCATGGCGGCGTTATCCGGCCAGTGGCCCTCCTGCCCTTTGGTTCGCTTCAAGGCCGCATCAATCGAGGGGATGAGGCTGGCGATGTGTCCTCCCAATCTGACCTCCTGGGCTACCGCACTGACCGCGCCGCAGGAAGAGTGACCCATCACCATGACCAGAGGGGTATGCAGATGGGTGACCGCGTATTCAATGCTGCCCAGGATATGATCATTGATGATATTGCCCGCAACCCGCAGGATAAACAAATCACCCAACCCCTGGTCGAACACATCGACCGGCGGCACCCGTGAATCGGCGCAGGCGAGCACCACCGCTATCGGTTCCTGACCACCAACCAGCCCTTTGCGCGATTCTTCACAGTGATTGGGATGCTCGAGTTTGCCTTGGACAAATCGTTTGTTGCCCGCCAGCAGGACTTGGAGCGCTTCTGGCCCCGTCATCTTTCTTTTCGCTGTTTGCATGCTGTGTTCCTTTCCTTGGCCTGGACTGTCGTTACATTGTTGAACAAAACTCAAAACCCAAGTGCAGCCTTCTTTTCTGGGCGAAAAGACCAAAAAACATATCAGTTGAGCAATGCGTCAGCTACAAAAAAAAATGATAGCTCCGGCAATATTCCCCATCGTGGCTCCAATGGAAAAAATCCGGGAACAGGCTATCTTTCTCCGTAATAATAATCTTTCTGATACTCGTAATAGCCGAATACCCGGTAATCAAGCATCGTGGCCCGGTAGGCATTGAAAACGACCCCCAAAATCTTGTCGCGGCCAATGGCGTCGACCAGGGCTTTCACATATTCGCGGCGGGCGGCGCCGGAACGGACCACCAGGACCACGCCGTCGACGTGTTGCGCCAGAACCGAAGTTTCACTGGCAGCATGCAACGGCGGGCTGTCCAGGAGAACAAGGCGATCATCGTACCGTTGAGCCAGTTCGTCGACCAGTCTGCTCATTGCCGCCGAACCGAGCAGTTCGGCCGGATTTATGGAACGAGGACCGGAGAGGAGCAGAGAAAGCTTCTCGACCCCGGACGGAAGCAGCAGATCCGGTACGGCCCTACGGTGGCAGAGGTAGTCGGACAGTCCCTTCACATTGCTCTGCCCGAACAAGGTATGCTGCATCGGTTTACGCAAATCGCAGTCCACCAGCAGGCAGTAATTATCCACTCCCTGGGCAAGGGATATCCCTAAATTTGCGCAGATAAAGCTCTTGCCTTCGCCGGGGGAAGCGCTGGTCACCAGGATGGTCCGAGGAACTTTCCCTGTAGGGGGAAACAGAATGCGGGTACGGAGAGCGCGGATACTCTCCGCCACTGGACCAGTGGTCGCCGTGGCCAGAACCAGTCGATCGTCCCATCGCCCGGTATATATATGCTCGCCTGCACCAGAAAGGGCGGCGGGGACGGGCGCTACCGGCTCAGATTTTAAAGGCGCGTTGGCTTCGGGGCTGGGCTCATCCGGCAGCTGCTCCGTCTCGGTTGCCATGACCATTTCCTCATCCGCCCGCTTCAATGCCTTGAATACTTTTCCCACAAGACCCTCCGACAACCTTAAAAACGAAGATGCTGCAACAACGACTCAGGCAATATCCTGCCCAGAGGGGAAATGGACCGGGTCGCCGGCAGCATTTCCAAGACCACCAGAAGCATCAGAATCACAATGATGACCCCACCGCACACCTCGAACAGGCGCATCTTGCCTGGTTCGGCTTGGCTGGCGACGGGCAGGGGATTCTCCTCGCCAGGAAAATGCAAATCCTCCACACTCTCCCTGATCAAATCCGCATTGATTACGGGCTTGCTTTCGGCGAAACCGGACAGGAGGGCATGGTCACAAATGATATTGATCAACCGGGGTGTCCCCTGGCTGACCTGATGTACCTCGACAATGGCATCATCGGAAAAAATATTGAGATGCCGGGCCCCGGCATGACGCAGCCGAAACAAGATATACTGCCGGGTTTCGTCGAGGGAAAACCGATTGAGATGGAAGCGGATGCCGATACGCTGGCGCAGGGGCAACAGCCGGTCGTCGCTCATGCGCTCGTTGAGTTCCGGCTGCCCCACGAAAAAGATGGAAAGCACATCCTGACCCTTTTCCTCCAGATTGGAAAGCAGACGAATCTCCTCCAAAAGATCGACCGGAAAGACATGGGCTTCGTCGAAAATCAGCAGCACCCGCTCGCTTTTCTTGTAACACTCCCTGAGCAGATGGCCGAATTCAATCAAGAACATGGCCTTGTTGCCGTCCCACCCCAATCCAAGCTGGCTGGCAATGTAGGAAAAGAATTCGTCACGACGGAGAATCGGGTTGTTAAGATGGCAGAGATGGACATCCTGCTTCAATGAATGCACCAAGGCCTGCAGCAAGGTCGTCTTGCCCGCGCCGACATCGGCGGTCAGTACCAGAAAGCACTTTTTACTGAGAATTCCGTACTTGAGGATGGCCAACCCTTCCTGATGCGCCTCACTCATAAAAACCACGGAGGGGTCAGGCGTCAGGGCGAAGGGTTTTCTGGTCAGGCCATAATACTTGGTATACATGCTCAATTATTCCCAATAACCAGGGTGAATCTCAAACGATGATCATGCCCTTGGTCCACATGAATACGATGACCGCCAGCAACACGGTCGCATAACCGGATATCAGGCCGAGGCTTATGCGAAAAATAATCTTATCCCTTCTGATTTCAGCCTCTTTGTCAATGAACGGGATGGAACAGATGACCGGCAGGCCGATATATTCCTCCAACTCGCCGACATTCTTAAACGAGGTGTCGGTAAAGTCAGCGAGCAGGACAAATCCAAGGCTGAGACCCAATCCCGCTGCCACGGCGGCCAAGAAGATTTTCAT
Organism: Pseudomonadota bacterium; assembly: GCA_009778235.1. Taxonomy (GTDB): domain Bacteria; phylum Desulfobacterota; class Desulfobulbia; order Desulfobulbales; family Desulfobulbaceae; genus Desulfobulbus. The sequence continues at coordinate 9,690 of WRKE01000295.1, read as the reverse complement.
GAAATTTGGCTTGAATGGTTTTTCCGGGACACGCGCGGAATCGACAATCTTGAACTTGCTCCCTTTTTGACTTCGCTCAAGGTTTTCCACCGATTGCGCCTGGAGATTCTGGGCGACCAGTTGATCGTAATGACGGCGTAGTTCGCTGTAATCCCTGGTAAAACTGGCCCATTCCGCTTCCCGGGTGGGTACCGCCTCGATCCATTGCTGATACTGGACGATTTGCGGGGGAATTTTTGCCTGTGCCTCCCGAAGTTGCTCAATATTGAAATCAAGCTGCTTCAATTGGGCCTGAACCCTACTGTCTGCCAGGCCCGCGGCCGACGCACCCTGTCGGCTGCCTGCTCCACTTTTGGCCCTTTTTGCTTCCAATTGCTGGATCAGTTGTTTAACCCGCCGTACCTCCGGGTGGTTATCGGTGTATTTTGCTTGCAACTCCTCCAGATAGGCCTGCAGACGCAGCAGACGATCCCCATCGCCTTCCGGTTGACGCTGGCCGGAACGGGCCGGATCGCTGGAGGCAAGGGAAGCAAGGCTCCGCTGCATGTTGCTCTGCTCCTGCACCATGACTCTGGTTCGCTCAAGCTCCTGAATGGAATTCTGGGTATCCTGGTTTTGCCGCATCAGGGCCTGGAGCTGGGAGAGATTACTCTGGCGCTGTTCCGGCATTTCGTTGAAATATTTCAGCTTATAATCCCGCATCATCTGTTCTTTTTCGTCCAGCACCTTCTTGGCCGAGGCCAACTCGCTTTGGGTATATTTCGAGGTCTCAGTGGCCCGCTCCTCGCGGTACTTCATATTTTCCTCGATGAACAATGATGCCAGGCCGTTGGCAACCTTAGTCACCTTTTCCGGGTTGCCTCCCTGGAAAGACACGCTGAATATATCCCCCTTGCCAGAAGGCTGAATGGTGATATTTGTTCGCATCATCTCAATGACATCTTCCATGGGCAGCTTTTTCCTCGCCTCTTCGTACAAGGAAAGTTGAAGAATAATCTTTTCAAGGTTGTTGCGACTGGTTACAAGTTCACGTAAAGTTGCCAATGACTCCTGCAATCTGCTCCGCCCTTGTTCCGGGTCCATTTTCCCTGGATTGATCTGTTGCTGTTCATAGCTGAGCAAGGCGGTGCCCTGATAAATTTTAGGGACGAAATTGTAATATCCCAAACCAATGGTTATTCCCAGAAGCAGACAACTGGTGATGAACCGCCATCTGGCTAAAACGAGATCGACATATTTCTTGATCAACTGGCGCTGCTGATTATTCATAATTCTTCTACGCGTTTTTATTCAGCCATCAACCTATGTCGACAGCAAACACAACCACCTGCGTGATTGGCGATATACACGGCTGCCACGCCATGCTCCTCCGCCTGCTGGACCAGGTGGGCCCTCGGGCGGATACCTTTGTGTTCCTTGGTGACTATGTCGACCGAGGCCCGGACTCCAAAGCGGTGGTCGAAACCATCCTGTCGTTGCGTTCCCGGCACCCGCGCGTTGTGCCGCTGATGGGAAACCACGACTTCATATTTTATCAATATCTCACGGGCAACGACAGCACCCCTTTTCTGCAATTCGGTGGCCTGGAGACCCTGACCAGCTACGGCATCCCGCCTTCGGCCGAGGGTGAGGAAAGAACCCGGTCCGTCCCAGCCAGCCACCTTGCCTTCCTGCGGAGCTTGCCCCTCTTCTGGGAGGATCAGCACGGCATCTATGTACATGCCGGCTTGCAAGCCGGTCGCCATCTCAGCCAACAAACCGCCCAATGGTGCCTGTGGGCACGCGATGCTTTTCTCGCCGCTTCATTTGATTTCGGCAAACCTGTTGTTTTCGGACACACGGTGTTTGCCGAGCCCTATTTTGCCGCCGACAAAATCGGCATTGACACCGGAGCTGTGTATGGCGGACGATTAACGGCGTTGCTGCTGCCCGAATGCGAGGTGGTCAGTGTGCGGTAAAAAGACGCCGCAATCTCACAAGGGTTAACTCATGGTAGTTGAAAGGAAAAAAAAGACAAGGGGAGCTGTCTATAATTCCGAAAAATTCAACGGCTTAGTCCGGGCGATGTCGTCCAGCCCCATCAGCAGCATGCACAAGCGATCCACGCCTAAGGCTATGCCAGCCGCCTCGCCCATCCGCCCCAACTCAATCAACAGCTTTTCCGGCATCCTGGCTGTTTTTCCTTCCCTTTGCATCTGCTCTATGGTCCGTTGAAAACGCTGCCGTTGCTCCTGTGGATCGGCTAATTCGGAAAAACCGTTTGCCAGCTCGATGCCGGCAATATAGAGTTCAAACCGTTCCGCCACCAACGGATTGTTTCGACTCCCGCGGGCCAGCGACCCCAATTCGACCGGGTAATCGTAGAGAAAGACCGGTCTGGTCCGCCCCAGGTTGGGTTCGATCGCGGTGACCAAAATCTCGTCAAAGCGGTCAGCGCACAGGGCATCCCTGACCGAGACCCCGGCATAGCGCTGGAACGCTTCTTCGACGGTAAGTCGCTCCCACGGCGGGGTCAAGGCCACCCGGTCACCTTGCCAGCACAGCCGGTCCTCTTCTATAAGGCCGGCAAAACCTGACAGCCTCCGGGCCACCCATCCGATCAATTCCTCGCATTGCCGCATCAGGTCGAGATAATCCCATCCCCGGTGATACCACTCGAGCATGGTAAATTCAGCTTGATGCAGCCTGCCGCATTCTTCTTGGCGAAAACAGTGGCAGATTTGGAAGATGCGCTCACAACCGCCCGCAAGCAGCCGTTTCATGCAGATTTCCGGCGAAGTGTGCAAAAAGCAATCCCCGCTGGTAAAAGGAATGAGGTGGGATTCGGGGATCAGAACCGGCAGCCGCAGTGGGGTATCGACTTCGATATAATCACGTTCGAGAAAAAACGAACGGATGGCCTGCAGCAGGTCGGAACGCTGCCGCAGGCCCGTGGGGGAGAGCATGCCGGATTATTCTTTCACCCGGGTGATGTAGGTACCCGTCCTGGTATCGATTTGGATTTTATCGCCCTGCTCGACAAAAGGCGGTACCTGGAGTTGAAAGCCTGTCTGCACGGTCACAGGTTTGGTGTCTGAACCGGAGGTATCGCCCTTGGCCCAAGGATCAGCCACCGTAACCTCAAGGTTGACGAAGGTGGGCAGAGTGATATCGATGGCCCGGTCGCCAAAGAACAGCACCTCCACCTCCATATTGTCGATCAGAAAATTCAGCCCGTCGGCCAGCTGTTCCTTGGTCAGGAAAATCTGCTCGTAGGAGGAGGTGTCCATGAAATGGTACTCGTTGTCCTGGGCATACAAAAACTGCATCTTCCGCTCTTCGAGGTTCGGCCGATCGAACTTGTCGTTGGAACGGTAGGTTTGGGTGAATTGAACCCCGGTGATCATGTTGCGCATCTTGGTCCGGTACAGCGCCTGTCCCTTGCCGGGTTTGGAGAAATCGAACTCGGTGACAATATAAGGTTCGCCATCAATTTGAATCTTCAAGCCTTTGCGCAGATCGGATGCTGTATACATGTCGTTTGTCCTTCACTCTTGGCAGATCGATTATTTTTCCCAAAAATTTTAAAATTACAAAACTATCGTTTTTTTCGCAAGCGCTACCAATGCGGAAAGCAAAATTATCCCCAGGAGCCGGTCTTCTCTTGTGTTCGCCCCGCAATGCTTATAGATTGACTACCCATGACCATCTCAGGACCGCACCATAACCGATGATCCGCGCCGGCGTTCTTTCCGATACCCACCTCAGCCGGCCGGACAGCCTGTTCACCCGGCAGGTGGCGGCCTGCTTTGCCGATTGCGAGGTCATCATCCATGCCGGCGACCTAACAACGCTTGCCGTTTTAGAGGCCTTTGCCGGCAAAACCGTCTATGCGGTTGGCGGCAACATGTGTGAGCTTGAGGTCCACGGCCGCCTGCCGGAGCAAAGGCAATTTTCCCTAGGTCCCTTTACCATCGGCCTGACCCATGGCGCCAGGCTGGGCGCGGACCCCGAAAACGCACTCATCAACCTCTTTCCCGAGGCCGACTGCATTATCTACGGCCACACCCATCGGTCGGCCTGCCAGCGCTACGGCCCGACCCTGTTCCTCAATCCGGGCAGCTTTCATTCCACCGGGCTCTATGGCGCGCCCGGAACCTTTGCCATCCTTGAAGCAGGCAAGGAGCTTTCCGCCCGCATCGCCTCCATCCCGCCGATCCGATGAAGGTGCTGTGGACTCCCTGGAGGATGGAGCACGTTCTAGGCACAGCGCCGAAGACGAACGGCTGCCTGTTCGAACCGCCAGGAACCGCGGCCCAGGACAAGGCGCACTTGCTGCTCTTCCGTGATGATCTGAGCGTGGTCCTCTTAAACCGCTTTCCCTACGCCAACGGCCACCTGCTGCTGGCACCCCGGAGCCACCGGGCCGACCTCGCCGACCTGACTTCAGAGGAGAGCTGTCGGCTGATGATCATGCTCACCGCCTGCTGCACCGTCCTCAGACGACATCTGCACCCCGACGGCATCAACATCGGCCTCAATTTGGGCACCGTGGCCGGCGCCGGCATTGCCGACCATCTTCACTTCCACCTCGTGCCCCGCTGGCAAGACGACCACAATTTTATGACCGTATGCGCGGAAGTCCGCACCATCCCCCAGCATATCGAGCGAACCTTTGACCTGCTCGCCCCGGATTTCCTCGCCTTGTCCCCCTCTTCCACGCCATGAATACCGCCCCGCCCAAGATCACCCCCATGCTCCAGCAATATCTGGAGATCAAGGAACAGTATCCTGATACCATCCTTTTCTACCGCATGGGTGATTTCTACGAGATGTTTTTTGACGACGCCGTGACCGCCGCCAAGATCCTGGGCATTACCCTGACCTCACGCAGCGCCAAGGATGAAGTCAACAAGATCCCGATGTGCGGGGTGCCCTTCCACGCGGTGACCGGCTATCTGGGCCGGATGATCAAGGCTGGCCACCGGGTCGCCCTGTGTGAACAGGTCGAGGACCCCAGGCTCGCCAAGGGCATTGTCCGCCGGGAAGTCGTCCGGGTGGTCAGTCCGGGCGTCACCACCGATGACCAGCTGCTTGACGCCAAAGCAGACTGCTATGTCTGTGCCGTCTCGTTTTCCCGCCGCTCGGCCAAGGAGATGCTGGCCGGCCTGGCGGTGGTCGATGTCTCGACCGGCCGTTTCCAGCTCAGCGAGGTCACCTTTTCAGCAAGTGGCCCCGCACCCTTGATCGACGAGTTCACACGCCTTAAACCCGCCGAACTGATCTTGGCCCAGTCCGAACTCGAAGAGTGGGCCGGGCTCACCGAGCTGCTCACCACCCATCTGGGGCAGCTCTGCCTGACCGGCCGACCGGATATCCACTTTGATCACCGCACGGCACTCTCAACCCTCACCGAACATTTCCGCACCACCAGCCTGGCCGGTTTTGGCTGCGCCGCCTATACCGCAGCCATCAACGCGGCCGGCGCCCTGCTGCTCTACCTCAAGGAGACGCAAAAATCCGAGCTTTCCCATATCAAGCAGCTCAGCCCCCTCAACCATGGCGGCTATCTGGTCATCGACGACGCCTCCCGCCGCAATCTCGAATTGCTTGTAACCTTGGTCGGCGGCCACCGGGAAGGCTCGCTGCTGTTTGCCCTCGACCGGACCGCAACCCCCATGGGGGCACGTCTCCTGCGGCGCTGGTTGTTGTTTCCCCTGCAGGAGCAAGAGCTGATCGAGGCGCGGCTGGCCAGCGTCCAAGAACTGGTCCAGCGCCCGGAGGACAGGGCGGCCATCCGCGACCTGCTCGCCTCGATTTACGACCTCGAACGGTTGTGCAGCCGCCTGGTGCTCGGCCACGGCAACGCCCGCGACATGGGTGCCATCAAGACCTCTCTGGCGCAACTGCCCGCCCTCCATGCCCTGCTGTCCGAGTGCGGCTCCCCTCTGGTGCAGGCCATTGCCGCCGAATTCGACACCCTGGCCGACCTGCATCAGCTCATCGACCTGGCCATCCGCGACGACGCTCCGCTCAGCCTGCGGGAAGGGATGCTGATCAGGGAGGGATACAACCACGAACTCGATCGGCTCCTGGTGTTGCTCCGCGATGGAAAAAAGCTGATCCTCGCCCTGGAGAACAGCGAACGGGAACGTTCCGGTCTGGCCAAGTTGAAGGTCGGCTACAACAAGGTCTTTGGCTATTATTTCGAAGTGAGCCGCAGCCAGGCCGAGGCGCTGCCCGACTATTTCATCCGCAAGCAAACCCTGGTCAATGCCGAGCGATTCATCACCCCTGAATTGAAGGAGTTGGAGAACTCCATCGCCACCGCCCAAGAGCGCAGGCTGGAACTGGAATACGAGCTTTTCCTTGAGATCCGCGGTCAACTGGTCGAGCACACCCAGCGCCTGCTGGCGGTTGCCGACCTTTTGGCCCGGGTCGATGTGCTGGCCTGCTTTGCCGAACTGGCCCACCGGCACCGCTACTGCCGGCCGACGATCAACCGCGACCGCACCCTAACCATCAGCGAAGGGCGCCATCCGGTCATCGAACGTTCGCTTGAACCCGGCCGCTTTGTTCCCAACGACGTCCATCTCGACCAGGAACGCGACGAGATCCTGATCATCACCGGTCCCAATATGGCCGGAAAATCGACCGTCTTACGCCAGACCGCCCTGATCGTCCTCATGGCCCATCTCGGCAGTTTTGTCCCGGCGGAAACCGCGGACATCTGTCTGGTTGACCGCATTTTCACCCGGGTCGGGGCAATGGACGATCTGCGCCGCGGTCAGTCGACCTTTATGGTCGAAATGAATGAAACCGCCAACATCTTGCACAATGCCACTGAAAACAGCTTAGTCATCCTGGACGAAATCGGCCGTGGCACTTCGACCTACGACGGATTGGCCATTGCCTGGGCCGTGGCGGAAGAACTGGCCCAAAAAAACTCCATCGGCATCAAGACCCTGTTCGCCACCCATTACCACGAGCTGACCGACCTGGCGGCAACCAACCCTAGGATCCAAAACTATTCGATTGCGGTCAAGGAATGGAATAACACCATCATCTTCCTCCATAAGCTGGTCAAGGGCGCCACCAACCGCAGCTACGGTATCCAGGTGGCCTCCCTGGCCGGGGTGCCGGAGCAGGTAATCACCCGCGCCTATCAAATCTTAAAGAATATTGAAATGGGTGAATTCAACCTGCAAGGGCAGCCAGCCATTGCCTCCGGCAAGAAAAGCAAAAAAAACACCCCCCGCCAGTTGCAACTGTTCGCGCCCCCATCTCACCCGGCGCTTGCCCTGTTGGCCACCGTCAACCCCGACGAACTGAGCCCCAAACAGGCCTTAGAGCTTATTTATCAAGCAGTTGCCAACCTGGATTCTCCGGAACGCTGAGCCCTGCTCCTGCTTTTCTCTTCACACCAGCCAGTTGCCCCACCTCTGCCCACAGTTTCCTGTTTAAATTTTTTAAACCACAGACCCCTGAAGTACAATTTCTTTTACCTTCAGGCGTAAATACTGTATAGTACAGCTAATTTGAATCTATTCTCAGTTCAACGCTAAGGCCCATTCCTAAAAATGATAATTTTTTCATTAAGTTAACAATATGGTTTGCCCTTTGCCATGGAGTTGACCCTCTTCACCTCATCACTTTCAACCTGTGTGCGGGCTGTCGCGCCTCTGGTGGCCGCATTCCTGTTGCTCATTGTTGCTGCGGGGCCGGCCTTATCGGCGCCCAAAGCCAGCCCAAAAACCACCCCTAAGGCCGGTATCAAGGTCGAAGCCGCTGAAAAGTTAACCGCCCAGCAGCAGTACAAGGCAGCCATGGATTTTGCGGAGCGGCTGGAGCATGACCAAGCTTTGGCCAGGGCCCGCGACAATTGGCTTAACTGCGCCCAGACCTTCCGCAGGATTCACGCTGCCGAGCGCAAAGGCGAGCTTGGCCCGACCAGCCTGTTCATGGCCGGCAAAACTTATCAGCGCGCCTATGATCTCTTCAAACAGCCACCGGATCTCGACGCCGCCATGAAGAATTTCCTGGAACTGGCGGACATTTATCCCGGCCATGCCCTTGCCGACGACGCCCTGTACGAGGCGGCGGAGTGTGCCCGGATGAGCCCTGGCAAGGAGTCGCTGGCCGATGATTTATATCGAAAAATCGTCACACTTTATCCGCAGGGGGATCAAGCCGAAAAAATCAAGGCCAAGCAACAGCCGCAAAAATTAAAGGCCAGCACTCAGCAGGCCGCGCCAGGGCCCGCACCGCGAATCCAGCCGCGCTTAGCTGCCCTTGCCCCTGTCAAGCACTGGTCTTCAGAAGATTATTGCCGAATCGTCCTTGAACCCGATGGGCCGGTGCCTTTTTCAGCCAAGCTCTTGACTCAGACCGACGCCCAGACCCATCGGCTCGCCATTGATCTCGGCCAAAGTTTTATCGAGCAAAAAAACCGCCAGACCATCCAGGTGAAGGCCGGTCTGCTCAAGGCCATCCGCCCGGACCAATTGACCGGAGACACCACCCGGATAGTTTTGGATCTGGCCTCTTTCTCCGGGTACAAGATCTTCAGCCTGCCTGATCCGTTCCGGGTTATTGTCGATATTCGCGGCGAGGGGGCCGCCGGCAAGGATAGCCGGCCCACCGGTCCAGCCGCTCCCCTTGCCGCCACTCCGCAACTAGCCCAATCACCTGACGAGGCGGCAACAGCCCCGAAGCCAGCAAACGATTCGGCGCGGGCGGTGGTCAGCCTGACAGAGCAGAAGAAACGCAGTCCGCGGTCAATAGCCTTGCCGCCAGCGTCCAGCAAAGAAAAACAGCGGGAAAAACTCTCGCTGGCGCAGCAGTTGGGACTTGGCATCCGCAAAATCGTGATTGATCCGGGCCATGGCGGCAAAGATCCGGGGGCCATGGCCTTTGGTCTGAAGGAAAAGGATATCGTTCTGACGGTTTCCAAAAAGGTCGCAAAGGTTCTCAAGGAAACATACAACTACGAAGTGGTGTTGACCCGCTCCAAGGATCTTTTCATCCCCCTTGAGCAGCGAACAGCCATTGCCAACTCCCAAAAAAGCGATCTTTTTATTTCGATTCACACCAACGCGCATTCTGACCAGAGCAAGAGCGGCATCGAGACCTACTTCCTCAACCTGGCCACCGATGCCCATGCCATGCGGGTCGCGGCCTTGGAAAATGCCACCTCAACTCACAGTATCAGTGAGATGCAGGATATTCTCGCGACCATGATGAAAAATTCCAAGCTCGATGAATCAACCCGGTTGGCGCAGTTCGTGCAGTCCAATTTGATTTCCGGCCTGGGCCGCAGCAGCAAGCCTCGCAATCTCGGAGTGAAGCAGGCCCCGTTTTATGTCTTGATCGGGGCTGAAATGCCGGCAATCTTGACTGAAATTGCCTTCATCACCAATCCCGAAGAAGCCAAACGCCTACAAAACGATCAATATCTCGACCAAATAGCCACCCAGATCGCCGCAGGCATAGCTGCCTACGTCGACCATCACCATGCCGCAGCCGTCACCCTGTAATATCATTTTTCATTGATGACACAGATACAGCCATGATGAATGTCCCCAACTTGTTCACTCTTTGTGAATCATACCATTTTTCATTGATATCGCAACAAATAGGGTGTACTCTTTTGTGAGGAGGATACCCCTATGGCGCGCCCAAAATCAGTGTTTTCAGAAGACTTGGCTGCGA
>WRKE01000294.1 GCA_009778235.1 Pseudomonadota bacterium | reverse complement strand
ATCGGCCACGCCAATGTCGGCGGCACCAGATGGCGAGGCTTCTTGCTGTCCCTGCTGTACGTGACCGGCATGGCACTCACCTATACCGGACTCGGGGTCTTTGCCGCTGCCACCGGCCGCTTTTTCGGGACCATCAACAGCAGTCCCTGGACCTTTCTGATCGTCGGCAATATTTTTTCAATTTTCGGCCTGACCATGCTGGAGGCGCTGCCGATGCCGGCCATTGCCAGCCGTTTTTCCTCAGCCCGCTTGAGCCTGACCGGCATCTTCCTGGCCGGCGTAGCCTCGGCCTTGGTGGCCGGTCCCTGCACCACCCCGGTCCTGGGCAGCCTGCTGGCCTATACCGCCACCACCCAAAGCCTGATCACCGGCGGCCTGCTGCTGTTCGTCTTTTCCTTGGGCATGGGCGCTCTTCTTCTAGGAGTGGGCACCTTTTCCAGCTTTCTCTCCGCCCTGCCCCGCTCCGGCCTGTGGATGGTGGTGATCAAAAAAGCCATGGGCCTTCTCATGCTGCTCATGGCCCAATATTTTTTTGTTAAGGCCGGCTCTCTCTTCTTCTGAAAGAGTTCGCCGGTCTTGTTTCGTTCCCCTCAAACCTCCGGACAATTCCCATGCACCGTTTTTTGCAGAATAGTTTTTTGGTCCTGATGCTGATGCTCCTGCCTCTCCATGCCATGGCAGCGGCGCAACTCGGCCAACCCCTGATCCCATTTAAGGGGATCGATCTGAACGGCCAGCCCTATGACCTGCAGGATGCCATCGGCAACAGGCCGATGGTGCTCGTTTTCTGGGCTTCCTGGTGCCCGACCTGCAGGGCCGAGGTACCCAGGGTCAACCAGTTGGCCGAAAAATATCGGGCCCGGGGCATGGAATTTGTGGCGGTGAACATCGGCCACAACGATTCGGTTGCACGGGCCGAGGCCTTTGTCCGCAAAACCGGCATGACCTATCCCACCTATTTCGACGGATCAGGCACCCTGGCCGAAAAGTACCAGGTGATGGGGGTGCCGACGATCATCGTCGCCGACAAGCACGGCATTATCCGCTTCCGCAATTTCACCGCCCCGAATATCTCCGAGGCCACCTTTGCCACCCTGATGGCGGAGTAAGGGAAAAAAACTTACGGTTCGTCGGCCGGATCGATCACCGTAAAGGCATCCTGGACCTCGGGGGGGATGCTCACCGGCTTGCCGGTGTGCAGGTCGCAGAAGATGAACAAGGTCTCGGCGGTGGCCAGCACCACCCCGCTGTCCAGACGGATGAACTTGAACTTGCGCAGGGAGCGGAATTTGCGAAAATCCGCTACCCAGGTCAGGATGGCGATGGTTTCTCCGAGAAAGGCCGCATGCTGGTACTCAATGGCATGCGACCGGATGATCCAGGTCCGGCCGATCGCCGCGTACCGCTCCTGGGGCCAGCCCAGTTCGGCAGAATGGGTCATGGCCGCATCCTGCATCCACTGCACGTACTGGACATTATTGACGTGGCCATTGAGATCGATGGCCGTTGCCGGTACCACCAACTCTACCCTGCCAATGGCTGCCATCTCACTTCTCCTTGCCCGGCTGATCGAACCCAATGAGATTTCGTCCGCTGGCGGCCAAGAGCCGCTGCTGGGCGAGATGATAGCTGACCAGCGCCTGGGCCAGCCGGCCGTAGGTTGCCACCAGATCGCGCTGCGCCTCGTTGAGCCGGAGGAGCGGGGCCTCGCCCGCCTGGTACTCGTTTTTGGCCAAATCGCGGTTTTCCTCCACCAATTTGACGGTTTCCCGCTGCAGGCGCACCTGCTCGCGGGCGGCAGCCAGCATCGCGAAATCCTGGCGGATTTCAGCGGCGACCTGGTTGCGTAGCCCGGCCAGGGCGAACACCGCTTCCCGCTTGGCCTGTTCGGCCTCAATCAGCCTGGCCTTATCGGCCCCACCGGCATACAGGTTCCAGCTCATGTTCACGCCCACGCTGTTGCCCAAGTCGTCATTGCTCAACCGGGCATTGCCGGTCCGCATGCCTTCGATGCTCCCGCCCAACTGGAACTTGGGATAAAAGGGGGCCTTGGCCATACCGGCGCCAGCCTCAGTCTGCTTGACCATCATTTCCATCTGGCGGATGTCGGGCCGGATCGCGCAGGCCTCCTTGATCAAGGCCTCGGGGCCCTGCTTGTGCTCAATGAGGACCGTTTCCTTGTCCAGAGGCGAAAGCCGCAAGTGGGAGGGGAAGATTGCATCGGGCAGCCCCAGCAAGGCCGCCAAACCGTAGCCGGTGGCCTCGAATTCCCGCTGCGATTGAATCAGGCTGGTCCTGGCCGAATTGACCTGGACCTTGATATTGAGGACGTCTCCCCAGGGACCGGCCCCGACCTTGAACCGATTCTCGGCGTCCGCCAGTTGCTGGCCGTAAAAGGTTTCGTCGGCTCGGTTGATATCGATATAGGTCTGGGACAACTGGGCGTTGAGAAAGGCTTCGGCCACCGCGCTCACCAGCATCCGCTGGCTGTCCACCAATCCCGCCTGCGCCGCCTGTTCTCCGTATAGGGCTTGTTGTTCCTTGAAGTTGCGGTAAAATCCGTCGAACAGCAGCCAGGTGGCTTGAATGCCGGCGCTGTACACCCCGGTGTTCTGATCCGCCGTCCCCCCTACCAGCGCGGCCAGGCCACGGTTATATTGATAGCTGTTTTCGGAAAGATGCTGCCGGCTGCCGCTGCCGCTGACATCCAGGCTCGGCCACCAGGTTGCCGCCGCCTGCCGCACCCTGGCCCGTGCCTGTTCGATGCGCGCCTGGGCGACCGCCATGTCGGGATTGCCGCTTAAGGCGATCGCTTGTGCGGTTCTGATATCCAGCACCTTGATCTTGGCCAGGTCGGGCATAGTCGGCTGTTCCGCTGCCTGGGCAGAGAGCGTAAGGCTTGAGATCAGGACCACCATTCCCACCACTATCCGTTGCATCGCTTCCTCCGGTGCAGCAAGGACGTCGATCCCGTGCCGCTGCCCTGCAAACCGTCCTGCTGTCTTGACGTGCCTCGCCGTTTTCGATTCGAGTTGTGGCAATTCCGGTACTATAAACCATTTTCCGCAAGAGAGGACACAAGAAAAAAGCTCCCGGGTAAGGGGAGCTTCGCGGCATATCTTCGCATGATGGAGGGACCCGTTCTCCGCGTCCGGACCAACGCCGGATGCGCAAAATTCTGTCGGAAAAATATCGCAGCCGGCCAGGTGTCGACCAGTTGGCATCGCTTCAGCGACTTGGCGAACAGGGCTTGGTACAGAGAGGCGGGTTGTTCGGCATTCACCCGAGTCAGGATTGCCTTGGTGGTTCACTCAAGGTTGTCGAATGTATATCTCGGGACAAATGAAAGCAGTTGCTTCACCACGGTACCGCTAGAGGTTATGGCTCAAATCTCCTTGGTTTGTATGACCTTTTAGCAAAATCATCATACCACCAAGAAGCTCTCCGAGCCTCATTTTATTGATCATTTAGGAGACCACGCTGAACCCGGCAGGAACCTCTGCCGGACTGAGACACATCGGTTGATGGGATTGTGCGGCTCAGTTGGAGCGTCTCCGCCTGGATATGCCGGCCAGACCGAGCAATCCGGTGCCGAACAACAGCATGGTGGTCGGTTCGGGGACAGGAGTACCCGCATCGCGCTGCTCCAGATAAATGGCATTAATCTCGAATGACGCTCCGGTCGCGTTCATAACGTCGTTAAAGCCGCTTCCGCTGTTGTTATTGTGAACAATGAACTCGATGGTATTCTCTCCGCCCACGTTCCATGAGATGTCGCTCATCAAGATTTTCTCATAGGACTGTATCCAGCCTTCATACTCCCTTTCCTGGGCGTCAAATCCATCATACAGTTTTCCATTGATAAGAATCGCGTGCAGGTGGTCATCGCTGGCAAAATTGATCGCGAGTCCATTGAAAAGTAAATTGTTGCTGCTATTGGAAAGCTCGTCGGCAAACGTCACTTTATAGGAAAAATACCCATTCCAAAACACCGGCAAACCATCATTGGTATTGGCAGTGATCCAATTAAGACCAGTGTTCCAGTAGACGTCTTCAGCGGCTTCGGGGGAAACCGCTATGGCAGGCCTGTACTTGTACTCCGGGTTGGCCAGGGGTGCAGACCAATCAAAATTTTCATTGGCAGCCACGCTACCATTAGGTCCGCCCAAATAGGCAACCTGCCAATTGCTGACATGCTCTGGCGCGGTGCTGACGAACTGCTTCACTTCTTCGACAACGATCCAATCGGCGTTTGCGGTGGCGGCGAATCCAAACAACAATGCGGCGCCTGTTATCATGACTTGTAGCTTTTTCATCGTTAATCTTCCTCTCAAAAAATATATGGTGATTGTTCGGCTCCATTTGGACAATGGCACTACGCCATTATCAGACCTCATTGCCGAGCTGATGAGGTCATCTGAAAATAATCTGAGGTCGTAACCTCTATGGGTTATTCTTGTGTCTTTTTCGTCGCTCATCCTCCTCTCAAAAAATATATGGGGTTGTTCGGCTCCATTTGGGCAATGGCGCTACGCCATTATCAGACCTCTTTGCCGAACTGATGAGGTTATCTGAAAATAATGCCGGGGTTCGCAAGCTCATTCCAACCTTGTATCTATGGGCTGTTTATCTCTTACCGTGACCCGCCGTCGCCAGGAGGAAGGCAAAAGAAAGCCCATGCCAGCGTTCGCCGGCATGGGCCAGGAGTTAAACGCGCATCTTCTGTGGTCAGATGGGGTTGGGCAATTGCTCCCCTCAGTACAGTTCCAGTTTCCGCAGCAGCCGGGTGGCGATCGGGTAAGACGCCGCCAACACGGCCACCCAGGCAATCAATAAGCAGGTGGTCATCATGTGTATATCCTCTCTTTATCTCTGTTGGCCTCCGGAAGGATTTTTTTCCTTCTTCCGGAGGCAGTGAACCTGATCAATAGGCGGCCTTGTCTCCGGTATCCTCGATTTTGAGCTTCTGCCGGTCCATCAGCCACCAGACATAGGCGATGTAGGCCAGGACAAAGGGGATGGTCAAGGCCACATAGGTCATCACCTTCAGGGTATAGGGGCTGGATGAAGCGTTATAAATAGTCAGGCTTGATTCCAGGTGAGTCTTGGAGGGATAAAAGGCGGTATTGTTGTAAGCCGGCAGCAGCAAAACCGTCAGGCCGACCAACACCGTGCCGATCCCGCCGCACCAGATACCGCGGGTAGCCTTGGTCCTGGCGGTCTTCCACACCCCGGTGACCAACAACCCCAAGCCGATGAGCAACAGGACCAGCAGCCAGGGATTAGCCACCAAATTTTGCAGATATTTGAAGCTGACAATCTTGATCGTGCCATCGACAATGCCGTAGCCGGGCATGAACAGCAGCGACCCCACGACCAACAGGCAGAACGGCAGGGAAAGCAGCAGGTTCTGCCAGGTGGCGGCCCGCAGACGGGTTTCCATATCCGGCGCCTCGGACAGTTCCAGGTTGTTGATCAGGTACATGGCCCCCAAGGTACGGGCGTTGAACACCAGAAACACTCCCAGGGCGATGTTGAAGACCGATGAGAACGAGGGGGTCAAGGCCGCCTCCAGGCCCCGGAGTGGATGGGTCCAGGTGACGAAATTGTTGGCGTCGAGCTGAAAATTCGAGCCGGTGAAAAAGGTGCCGACCGCGGCTCCGATCAGGAGGATACCGACCACCCCGTTGAGGAACAGGAACCCTTCGTAAATCAGGCTGCCGAAGATGTTCCGCGGCTTTTTGCGGAATTCATAGCTGACCGCCTGGACGATGAAGGTGAACAGGATGGCGATCCACACCCAGTAGGCCCCACCAAAGGAGGTGGAGTAGAATTTGGGAAACGAGGCGAACAGGGCGCCGCCGAACAGCACCAGGGTGGTGAAGGTCAGTTCCCACTTGCGGCCCAGCGAGTTGATGATCAGGTCTTTCTCGGTCTGGGTTTTGGCCACCTGCCACAACAGGCTCTGGCCGCCTTGGACAAAGGTCATGGCCAAAAACAAGGCACCGACGACCGAACAGAGCAGCCACCAGAGATGCTGCAGGGTTACGTAATCGAGACTCTCTATCATGTCAGTTTTCCTCCGGTCCGATATTGATCTGTTTGGCCATGATGCTGATCTCGGCGATCAACAGCAGGGTGAAGAGGACAAGGAACATAAAGAAGGTGGTTTGCACCGTGCCCGCGGTCAGATTGGTCCGGGCGACGGTCACCGGGAGCAGATCCTGGATGGCCCAGGGCTGCCGGCCCACCTCGGCCACGATCCATCCCGCCTGGGAGGCGATGATGCCCAGGACATAGGTGATGGTGCCCAGGCCCAGCAGACATTTCTTGCGCTCCAGGCTCCCCCTATACGAGAAGAGAAGGTAGCCGATGAAAATCAGCGGGAACAGGATACCTAAGGCAATCATGATCCGAAAGGCGTAGAAGTTCAACGCCACCGGCGGCACCGCCTCATCGGCCTTGTTCAGATAGCCGTATCCGAGATGGACCTTGTTCTCGTTGAAGGCGGCGAGTTGCACCTCGGCGGCGGCCGCGTCACCGGCCTTTTTGGCCTGCCGGTAGGCATCGAGGCTGGCCACCGCCTTTTGGCCGAGTTCCATCTTCTGCGCCGCTCCCAGGATGTTGTGCTCGGCGTTGCCGTAGGTCAAATCCTTCATCCCCGGCACAAAGGAGCCGAAAGACCGGTTGGCCATCAAGGACAACACGCCGGGGACATGAACATTGAAACCAGTGAAGGCGGGCTGGCTGTCATAGACCTTCTTGTCTTGATTGATGACGCCGAAGACCGCCAGTCCGGCGTTGGTCTGCCCTTCGTAGAGCCCTTCGACGGCGGCCAGTTTCATCGGCTGAACCTGGGCGATCTGATAGGCCGATTCGTCGCCGTTGAAGATGGTGAAAATAGAGGCGATCAAGCCCAGGGAGGCGGCGACCACGATCGAACGCTTGGCCATGATCACATGGCGGCCACGCAGCAGGTACCAGGAGGAGATCGAAATGATGAAAAGCGCCCCCATCATCATCGATGCGCTGGTGGTGTGGGTGAACTTGTTAACCGCAAAGGGCGAAAGGGCGACCTCGAAAAAATTCTGCATCTCGAACCGGGCGGTGTCGGGATTGAAGGCCTGACCCACTGGATACTGCATCCAGGAATTGGCCACCAGAATCCACACCGCCGAGAGGTTGGAACCCACCGCCACCATCCAGGTGGAGAAGAGATGAAATCCCTTGGAAACACGGTTCCAGCCAAAAAACATCACCGCAAAGAAGGTGGCTTCGATGAAAAAGGCAACAATACCCTCCACCGCCAGGGGGGCGCCGAAGATGTCGCCGACCATCCAGGAGTAGTTCGACCAGTTGGTGCCGAACTCGAACTCCATGATGATGCCCGTGGCCACGCCGATGGCGAAGTTGATGCCAAAGAGCTTCATCCAGAATCTGGTCAGCCGTTTCCACTCCTCGCTCCCGGTCCGCACATAGATGGTGTGATAGAAAGCGATAATCCAGCTTATGCCCAGGGTGAGCGGGACAAAAATCCAGTGGTACATGGCGGTCAGGGCAAACTGCGCCCTGGCCCAGTTGACCATGCCAAGGTCCAAATTTTCAATCATGGTTATCCTCCTTTGATGGGTTGAACATAGCCGGGTCTGGTCGCGTCAACTGCTCGATCACGTAATCGGCCCGTTGCGTATCGGTGGCGAACCGCGTCGCCAGGAAATCGGGAAAGAAAAAGAGTTTCAACACCGCGAACATGATAAACAGCTTGATGAATATTATTTTCCATAAGGTGCGGCCCACGGTCATCTGACGGAAACCGTCGCGGTAGAAGCGGTAGATGCGGGTCGCCAGCCAAGGGCGGTCTGTTGCTTGAGTGATCATTGCACTTCGTTGCGGAGCGGGTCAGCCCCTTTGAGGTCTTTCGGCTCCTGCGACACCTCAAGGGGAGAAGCCAGACAGGTGGTCTCGGTGACCAACTGCTCGAAATTGACTTGGCGCAGGGTGGCGCGCAACTGTTCGCGGGCCCTCCACCAGACGCGGTGCACGGCGCAATTGTAGCTGGCCTTGCACCCCGACGGCCGGGCGATGCAATCGTTGAGTTGGATTTCGCCGATCATGGTTTCCACCACCTCAAGCAGGCTGATGTCGGACGGATGCCGGCCGAGGACAAACCCGCCGCGCGCCCCCTGGCGGATCCCGATCAACCCGGCCTTGGCGAGGTCCTGGGCGATTTTGACCAGAAAATGGGTCGGAATATCCGCATTCTGGGCGATTTCCTGTCGGCTGACCAAGACCTCTTCTCCCTGTCGCGACAGGTAAATCATACAACGGATGGCATATTCGGCAGCACGGGTCAAACGCATGTGGAGATCCATAAATAAGATATATTGGACTGTTTTAATCTTTTATATCTTATTCAAAATGGGATGTCAACTATGAAGACGAAAAATTCTGTCCGGGAAAATTAATTTTCTTAAAACCGGCACGGCCAGGCCAGGAGTTCCCCATCCCGCCGGGGCGCCGCAGGGGTTGACTTCCCCTGCCAGCTCGAATAAAAAAGGGATGCAGATCGACCACCTAAGCAGCATGGCCCAGGCGTGGCCATCCGCCGGGCCGAAGGTCTGCGGCCAACTCGACTCGCCCACCCCACAGCCTGGTGAAGCCCTCCGTGGGCCCGCAATGAGGAGAAGCTCAGAGATGCTCGTCAATCACCCCGACCTGAAACCAATCGCCAATCTGGAAGGGCAGAACTGCTTCGGCTGCGGCACCGGCAATCCCCTGGGGTTGCACATGACCTTCCACACCGACGGCCAGCGGCTCTATTCCTTTGCCAGCGTGCCCCCGGTCATGGCCGGCTGGGACCGGACCGTGCACGGCGGCATTCTCTCGACGATGCTTGATGAGATCATGGGATGGTCGGTCATCCACCTGCAGGGGAAAATCGGGGTGACCAAATCGATGACCGTGGAATTCAGGAAACCGGTCCAGGTGGAAACCCCGCTGACCGCCATCGGCGCCATCGGCGAGGTGATCTCCGACCGACTGGTCACGGTGACCGGTGAAATATACAACGGGGAAGAGGTCCTCTGCGCCAGGGCCGAGGGCACCTTCGCGGTCTTGTCAGCCCAGGCGGCGATCCGGCTGGGGGTGATGAGCGCCGATTACATGGAACGTTTTTTGCCGATTCTTAAGCAGAGCGAAGGTGCTTGAGCGCCTCACGTCAGGGATGTGAAGAGCGCGCTGGGCGCGGCAAATCCGGCCCGACAGCCGGCGCGCACCCTGGCTATGTCAAGGCGCAGGAAGCGAAGAGATTAGCTTTTTCCCGCACCAAGTCCGGCCGGCCGCCAGACCCGGCTGATATTTCCCTGGCAAAAGAGCGACCATATTCGTACAATGCCCGCCACAACGCCTTCCGGCGGCGCGCAGCAAACTTTTCTCCCTCGGAGCGTGGCGACGAGAAAGCCCAACCAAGACCAGCAGGCCAAAGACATATAAACGCAAGCGGCAGCAGTTTCAGCCGTTCGAGATAGATCAAGGACGAGGTATCAATCACTGCGCCTCGAAGTCTATACAGTTGTCGGGCGACCACGGCCTCTCGCCCCTCTCTCCCCCACGCTTCTCAACCGCAACTGATTACCCAGCGCGGCCTGCCGGCAGCGGCATCCCGCCGCGCCCAACTTCCAACCCATGAGGAACACGATGGATTTGCACTTCACCGTCAACCAGGAACTCTGTATTCAATGCGGGGCCTGCATCGACGACTGCCCCTTTCATATCATTGAAATGGCCCCGGATTATCCGGAGCTCAACCCCAAACGGGCGCACCATTGCATCCGTTGCCAGCACTGCCTGGCGATCTGCCCGACCGGCGCCCTGTCGATCCTGGGCCGCAGGCCGGAGGACTCCCTGCCCCTGCCGCAGACCCTGCCCAGCAGCGCCCAGATGACGGCGCTGATCAAGGGGCGGCGGTCGGTGCGCCGATTTTTGCCGGAACCGCTGGCGCCCGAGGTGATCGACGCCATGATATCCACCGTGGCCAACAGCCCCACCGCCAAGAACAACCGGAAATGTTTGTTCACGGTCATCGACGATCCAGCCTCCATGGAGGTGCTCCGTTTTGAGACCATCGAAGGATTGCGCCGGGCGGTAGCGGCCAGGCGCCTCGAAAAAAATCAGAGCTATTTCCGCCATGTGGTCTCGGCCTGGGATCAGGGGCGGGACATCATCTTCCGTCATGCCCCCCACCTGTTAATGGTCTCGGTGCCGCCGGAGATCGCCACCCACGATGCCGACACCCTCATCGCCATGAGCTACTTCGAGTTGCTGGCCACCTCCATGGGCATCGGTACCCTGTGGAACGCCTTGATCCACGGAGCACTGTCCATCATTGATACCGACCTGTACCAACGGCTGGGTATCCCCGAGGACCATACCAGAGGATGCGCCCTGCTCTTTGGCCGACCCGCGGTCCAATACCACCGGACCGTCCAGCGCGACGAGGCAATGATCAACCGGGTACGGCTGGCATGAATTTTTTGCTTAATTTTGCAGGCACCACCAAGAGCTCCATGTCATCCCGCCCCCCCTTGATTGTCCACACCGAGTCGAGCCGAGTCTGGGGCGGGCAGGAAATACGAACCCTGACCGAGCTTCGCCAGATGCAAAAATGCGGTTTCCGCGTTGCCCTGATCGCTCAAACCGACTCGGAGCTGGCTCGGCGGGCTACGGCCGAAGGGCTGCCCGTCCATACCCTGGCCTCGTTCCGTAAACTCTCGCCCCGGTCGTGGTGTGAACTGTTCCGTCTTTTCAGGGCGCTTAAGCCTGCGGTGGTCAACACCCATTCGTCCGACGATTCCTGGATGGCCGGCCCCCTGGCCCGGCTCTGCCGCGTGCCGTTGGTCATCCGTACCCGCCATGTCCTGGTTCCGGTTTCCTCAACCCTGAGCTATGGTTTTGCCCATCTCATCTTCACCTGCAGCGGGGCCATCGCCGAGCAGCTGACCGCCTGCGGTATCCCGCCGGCCAAGATGGTGGTCCTCCCGACCGGCAATGACGAGCGCCGTTTTCAGTTCTCGCCCAGCCACCGGCACGAGGTCCGCCAGCGCTACCACATCAGCGACCAGGAGATTCTGGTGGGCAATGTCGGCTGCCTTCGGAGCTACAAGGGCCATCGGTTCATCCTCAAAACCGCGGCATCGATGCCTGAGCACTACCGTTTCATGATCGTGGGGGATGGGGAGGGGTTGCGCGCCCTCCGAACCATGGCCCATGATCTGGGAGTGGAGGAGCGGGTGATCTTTGCCGGGCACCAGGAAGCTCCGGAACATTTCTTCAGTGCCTTTGACCTCTGCTTCTTTTCCTCGTTTGAAGCGGAAGGCGTCTCTCAGTCCCTGATCCAGAGTCTGCTCAACGGGTTGCCGGTGCTGGCCTGCCGGATAGCGTCGAGCGTGGAGCCCTTGGCCGTGGTGGAAGACTGCCGCCTGGTCGACTATGGTGATGTCCAGGCCGCCTGCCAAGGATTGGCGGAACTGGCCCTGCTGCCCCGGAGGGACCCGGAACGGATGGCGCGGCAACACCAGCGCATCGCCGATTGCTACGGCCTTGAGAACATGGTGAGGATCTTGCTGGCGACCTATGGCCGCCACTCCATCCATCCCCGGCCCCAGGAATAAACGGCCCGATTGCGGCCGATCCAGGGGCCGGGCACTAGTCAGGCGGTGGCCAACAGGCCGTGTTTTTGCCGGTACTGCTCCCGGTACCGGCCCATTTCCACCATGTCGAGCAGATAGGCATCGGAGCGGTCGAGGTAGAAGGCCAGGGCCTTGGCAAAATTCCGTCCCACTATGCCGTCGACAAACACCTGGCTGATTTCGCGCTGCCGCTTGAGCACCAGTTGGGAGCGGTAGAAGATCAGCCATTCCTCGGCGGACATCATTGCCACGATCCGCTGCAGGGCCTTGCGCGCCCTGGGCTGGTACATCCAGATGTACATCAGGTCCAGGGCATTGGCGATGAACACCTTTTCCAGATCGTGAGCCTCTTCGTGGATGGCCGCGATCAGTGCCTTGGGCGACTGCAGCAGATCGAGCACATCCTCTTCCGGAAACAGCACATCCAGGCGAGCATAGGCCGAGAACATCTGACTGAGCTTCTCGCGGTAATCGGCCAGCCGGATGCGGACGTTACTCTGCCGGTCGGCCAACCCCTCGATCACTGCGGCCACGCAGTCAGAGGCAAGCTTGGAGATCACCGCAGCCCATTTCTGCAACCCTTCCTCGACCAGCGGCACCGCGGCCCAGTGCAGCACCACGGCCAGGCAGTCGTTGAAGAGAATGGCCAGGGGGATGGAGATGATCGAACGGAAAAAATTGCCGATAATGGCGCTGGGCGGCAGGCCGCGCAAGGTATTGTGAGTGGAGACGTAGATCCCGTTGGCCAAGGCCATCACCGAATAGAGGATCAATGGACTGGTGGAGGTGGTGATCCCTAACTGCTGTTGCAGCAGCAGGGTTTTGACCAAATAATCCAGCAACGGCACCGAGAAGCCGGTATAAAAGAGGGAATCGGCGATCCGACTCCAGCTCACCAGGGAATTCCACGGCAGCAGAGGCGACCGCTTGAGGCCGCCGCCGCCGAGGATCGACTGGATGATATTGCGGACGCCAGTGATGCCGAACCAGATAACGGCTCCGAAATAGGCCAGTACCCACCAATCCTTGGTCAGGGCAAAGGCAAGAAAGGCCGGCACGAAGCCTGCCGCGATTTTGAGGGTGTTGCACAGGTTGGTGTTGAGGTAGCGCCATGACGGTCGGCTGCTGCCCTTCCGCTTGCGGCCCGGATAAATATCGAACTCGGGCAAGCGGCGGATGCCGCCCAGGGTGGCGATATTGCCCTCGACCCCGGGATGGACCTCGAACCGGTCCAGACTCCAATCGCTCCACCGCAACGGCCCTCCCCCCCGGCCGCCGCCCTGGATGTTATGCCTGAGCCTCAGGTACCAGGGCAGGGAGGCCGGAGGCGCGCCGCGCCGATGGTGATGCTGGATCATCCGAGCGCTGACCGGGATCAGTTTGCGCCGCTCCCCTCTCCAGTGCGCGTGCATGACCTGGCGCACGGCCCGTTGCTGCAGGGTGTCCACCACCACCAGCCCCATGCCATGCTGCAACGGCGACTGCCCGGTCGATCCCGATCCGATGCGGGACCCGAGGTAGCGTTTGTTGTACCGGTTGTGGAACGACTCGATATTGATCAGGATCTCGAGCAGGTCGTCCCGCCGCTGGTTCATCCCCGTCAATTCGGCCTCCAGGGCCGCCTGGTTGTCTGGGGTGAGCGACTGGGTCCTGCCTTCCTCGCACCGTTTCTTCACTTCCAGGCGCAGCCGCTCAAAATCCCAGATAATGGCCCGGATCGCCCGTTTGAGAGCAATAACATTATCCTCGTTCAAGGCCTTCTGCAGGACATTGATCATCTGGTAGTTGTGGGTCGGACTGTTGATGTCCACCGCTTCGCCCGCAAAGCCGCTGCCCTTGACCGAGACCTGCGCGGTCATACCGTGGCCCGCGTCTTTGAGGTTGAAGGCCTCGAGGTGGGTGATCCGCCCCTGGCAGATGTACAGCAACTCCAGGGTATCGTG
>WRKE01000293.1 GCA_009778235.1 Pseudomonadota bacterium | reverse complement strand
CAAAATCAGACCCTTAGTGGGAGAACCATAATGGTTGGACAGGTCCTTGCCAAAATATTTGGCAGCAAGAACGACAGAATGATCAAGCAGTACCGCAAGACTGTCAACAAAATCAACGAGCTGGAACCCTCGGTCGAGCCGCTTTCCGATGCTGAGCTGGCTGCCAAGACGGTCGAGTTCAAACAGCGGATCGCCCAGGGCGAAACCGTGGATCAACTGTTGCCCGAGGCCTTTGCCGTGGTCCGGGAGGCGGCCCGGCGGGTGCTTGGCGAGCGCCATTTCGATGTCCAGTTGATCGGTGGTGTCGTCCTCCACGAAGGCAAGATAGCCGAGATGAAAACCGGCGAGGGCAAGACCTTGACCTCGACCGCGCCGGTGTACCTCAATGCCCTGGCCGGCAAGGGTGTGCACGTGGTGACGGTCAATGATTACCTGGCCCGGCGCGATGTGCAGTGGATGGGCGAAGTCTACCGTTTTCTCGGGCTGACCACCGGCTGCATCCTCCATGGAATGGATGACGAGCAACGGCGCGAGGCCTATGGCGCTGACATTACCTATGGCACCAACAACGAGTTCGGTTTCGATTATCTCCGCGACAACATGAAGTTTTCATTGAAGGACTTCTGCCAGCGCGGTTTTGCCTACGCCATTGTCGACGAAGTCGACTCCATTCTGATCGATGAGGCGCGGACCCCCCTGATTATCTCCGGTGCAGCGGACATGACCACTGATCTGTATCTGAAGGTCGACCGGATCATGCGCCATTTCAAAAATGACGAGCACTACACCAAGGAGGAAAAATCCCGGCAGATCATGCTCACCGACGAGGGGGTGGCCCTGGCCGAGCAACTGCTGGAGGTGGACAACCTCTACGACCCGCGCAATATCAACCATCTGCACCATGTCAATCAATCGCTCAAGGCCCATTTCATGTTCAAACGCGATGTTGATTACATCGTCAAGAGCGGGGCGGTGGTGATTGTCGACGAATTCACCGGCCGCACCATGGAGGGCCGGCGGTACTCCGACGGCCTCCACCAGGCCTTGGAGGCCAAAGAGGGGGTGAAGGTCGAGCGTGAAAACCAGACCCTGGCCTCCATCACCTTCCAGAACTATTTCCGCATGTATAAGAAACTGGCGGGCATGACCGGCACCGCCGACACCGAGGCGCCTGAATTTAAGAAGATCTACAACCTCGACGTGGTGGTCATCCCCACCCATCAAAGGATGATCCGTAAGGATTACGCTGATGTGATCTACAAGAACCAGGAGGCGAAATACCGCAACATCATACAGGAAATCAAGGAGTTGAACGAGAAGGGCCAGCCGATCCTGGTGGGGACGATTTCCATCGATGTCTCCGAGAAGATCGCCAAGATGCTGGCCAAGGAGAACATCCCCCACGAGGTGCTCAACGCCAAGCAGCACGAACGCGAAGCCGAGATCGTGGCCATGGCCGGACAGAAAGGCCGGGTGACCATTGCCACCAACATGGCCGGCCGCGGTACCGACATCAAGCTCGGCGAGGGCGTGCGCGAACTGGGCGGGCTGCATATCTTAGGCACCAGCCGCCACGAAAGCCGCCGCATCGACAATCAGTTGCGCGGTCGCTCCGGCCGTCAGGGCGATCCCGGCACCTCCCGCTTCTATCTCTCGCTCGAGGACGATCTCCTGCGCATTTTCGGGTCTGACCGGCTGCGGAGCATCATGGACAAGCTGGGGATGGAGGATGACGAACCCATCGAACATTCGATGGTGTCCCGGGCCATCGAGAATGCCCAGCGCAAGGTCGAAGGACACAACTTTGATATCCGCAAGCACCTGCTTGAGTATGATGACGTCATGAATAAGCAGCGCGAGGTCATCTACAGCCAGCGGCTTGAAGTGCTCGAAGGCGAAGGCATCCAGCCGATCGTTGTTGACATGATTGCCGAGCTGATTGACCGGGTGGTGGCGGATTATGCCCCGGCCAAGATTGCCGCTGAGGAATGGGACTGGCCCGCCATCGAAGAAAGGGTGGGGCAGGCCTTTGATCTGCAGATTGATTGGCCGGATCAAGAGCGTCACAGTCTTGATTTCCATACCTTTGCCGAAAAATTACGGCAAGCCGTGGCCGAGGCCTATGGCCGCCAGGAGGCACGCAACGGGGTGGAGCAGACTCGCCAGCTCGAACGGATGGTACTGTTGCAGATGGTCGATACCCTGTGGAAGGAGCATCTGCTCCACATGGACCACCTCAAGGAGGGGATCGGTCTGCGGGGGTATGGGCAGAAGAACCCGCTCAACGAATACAAGCGGGAGAGCTTTAATTTATTTCGTAACCTGATCGACGCTATCAAGCTGCACACCGTTGCCAATCTGATGCGCATTCAACTGGTCAATGAAGAAGAATTGGCCCGGCTGGAAGAAGAACGGCGGCAGCAACGTGAGCGGGAGTTGGCCGAGGCTCGCCGCTCCGGGGCCCCGAAAGTCAGTGAGGTCGAACACCGGCCCATACAGCGGGCTGAGGATAAGATCGGTCGCAACGCGCCCTGTCCGTGCGGTTCCGGCAAGAAATACAAGAAATGCTGCGGGGTGAATAGCTAAGCCTGGCAGTTTTTTTAAATTTTGTTGGCCGTCAGTCCGCCAGCGGCGGGTTGACGGCCTTTTTTATTATTGCGCCGCCCTGTTGGTCCGGCGCCGGCTGCCGGCGGCGGGTTGGCCTGCCCAACTGGCGTAGGGGTTGATTGTGCGCTGCCTGGCCTTTTTTGTTTGCCAAGGGGTATGGGCAAAGGGCTCAGGTAGCCGCCCTGCACAGCAACAGAGATCTTCATGCCAGGCGCTTGGTGCCGGTCCAGAACATCTCGCCGTAGATGGCAGGCAACTGCTGTTCAGCCAGCGCCCTGACCACGGCCTCGACATCGTAGACGCAGCGATGCAGGCTGGCCGTGATTTGGCCGTTGTCCAGGTGGAGAATGGCAAAGGCGGCATCTGGCTGGCCATCCATCATCCTCCCCACTGAGCCGGGATTGATGAAGTGGACGCCGTTCACCTGCCGGTGAAAGGGAGAGTGGGAGTGGCCGGTGAGCACTACCTGGCAGGATGTTTCCTTGGCTAGTTCCTTGAAGCGCTTGTCCGGGGTGGCAGCAGTCAGAAACTCCTCATGATCGGACGGACTCCCGTGGTACAGGCCGATGCAGGTGTGATCGAGGCACAGGATTTTTTTCTTCTTCAAGCGAAGGAGATGTTTTTTGTGCTCGGGTAAGAGTGCCTCCGCGGTGCTGGTGTACATGATGCGCTTTTCTGGCTTGGTGGGTTTTTTCAGTGATTTGCCCTTGAGCAGCCTGATGATTCGGTCGTCGGTGTTGCCCCGGATGGAAAAAACCTGGTTGCGTTGCAGCCAGTCAAAGGTTTGGTTGGCAAAGGGCGCGTAGACCAGGGAGTCGCCACAGTTGAGAATATGGGCGCAGTTGAATGGGGCCGCTGCCTGGCCGACGGCCGCCAGGGCCGGATAATTGCCGTGGATGTCGCTGATGACGAGGATGTTCATGATCAATGTCCGGCGGTGGTGGTGATGGATGGGGCATGATTTTGTCGAAGTCAATCCTCGGTGATCTTGCCGGAAGCAGAGGGGGGCTGGCAAGAGAAATATGGTGTCGGCCCAGGTGAAAGAACGCCCGGCGCCATCGATCAGTTCCAGCCGCATGCAGTGTATGGTCGGCACCTACTGGTCAGAATTTGGACATGCCGCGGCTGGCACTCAGGCTTGCTGCCCTTCCGGTCAAGGGCTCCAATGTCACCCAATGCGCGGACCATTTCAACTCCTCGCCATGTTCGCGCTTTTAATTTTCCGGGTATCTGGTAGAGTAATCCTGCTATTTTTACGGATAACTTCAATTGAAAACAGGATGTTTCATGCAAGTGAAAGGTTTCTCGGCGGCAGCGGTGCAAGCTGGTATCAAATATGCCGGCCGTCTTGATTTAGGCTTGATCTTCTCACAGACTCCGGCGGTTACCGCCGGGGCTTTCACCACCAACAAAGTCAAGGCGGCCCCGGTGCAGCTTGACATGGAGCGATTGCGCTCAGGTCTGGCCCAGGCGATTCTGGTGAACAGCGGCAATGCCAATGCCTGTACCGGCCAGGCGGGCATGGAACTTGCCCTGGCCACCAGCGCCTTAGCGGCAGGCGAGTTGGGGATCGATCCGTCACTGGTCCTGGTGGCTTCGACCGGGGTGATCGGGCAGCCGTTGCGTGAACCGTTTGCCCGGTCCATGCCCGGCCTGGTGGCGAGCCTCTCGCCCGATGGCTTTGAACAGGTGGCCCAGGCAATCATGACCACCGATCTGGTCCCCAAAATTGCCACGGCTACGGTCGACATCGACGGTGCCCAGGTGTCGATCCTCGGGGTTGCCAAGGGGTCGGGGATGATCATGCCCGACATGGCCACCATGCTCTGCTTCGTGGTCACCGACGCCCAGATAGTCTTTCCAGTGCTCAACCGGCTGGTGAAAGCCGGCGTCGAGCAAACGTTCAACCGGATCACCGTGGACGGCGACACCTCCACCAACGACACGGTTTTGGTGATGGCCAACGGCGCTGCCGGCAATCCCTGGATCGATGAGGACAATCCTCAGGCGGCGGCCCGGTTCGGCGATGCCCTGAAGGGCGTGTTCAAAGAATTGGCCCTGATGATCGTGGCCGACGGCGAGGGGGCCACCAAGCTGGTCACCGTCAAGGTTGCCGGGGCCCGCAATGAAGGCGAGGCCTTGAACGCGGCCCAGACCATCGCCAACTCGGCCTTGGTCAAGACCGCCTTCTTCGGTGAGGATGCCAACTGGGGTCGGATCATCGCCGCATTGGGCCGGTCGGAATGCACCTTTGATCCCCTGCAGGTGGGGATCAGTTTCGACGGCGTCTCCCTGGTGGAGAACGGGGTGGCCTTGGGCGCCGATCAGGAGGCGGCTGCCACCGAAGTTCTCAAGCAGCCCCGCTTCACCGTTACGGTCCATCTCGGCGAAGGCTTTGCCGAGGCAGAGGTGTATACCTGCGATTTTTCGTACGATTACGTCAAGATTAATGCCGATTATCGGAGCTGAAGGCGAAGGTCATGCCCCTCTCCGGCACGGACACCTGGTTGCTGCCCGATTCCTTGCCGATGGAAGGGCTGTTTGCCGCCCTGGCCTCTGAATTCGGGGTCGATATCGGGCCGGAATACGGGGCCACAGTGGTCTATGCCGACTCGTTCGACTGGCGGCTCTA
Source organism: Pseudomonadota bacterium (assembly GCA_009778235.1). Taxonomy (GTDB): domain Bacteria; phylum Desulfobacterota; class Desulfobulbia; order Desulfobulbales; family Desulfobulbaceae; genus Desulfobulbus. The sequence goes on along the minus strand of WRKE01000293.1, from coordinate 8,354 downwards.
TCAGCAGGGTTATCTGCTCCATTGCCATGGCAGTTGCTGGACCCTGTTCCAGGATGACAACGATGAGGTGACCGTGCAGCAGGGCGGGCCGGAGCTGGATGGCGCCTGTTTTGCCCGTGATTTTCCCTCCGGCAGATTGCGGGAGCTGCTTGCCCCGATTCTGGGCGTTCGTTGTTTGCTGCCCTTGGCCACGGTTGATCTGCACGGCCGCCAGATTCGTCTGCTGAACCAGGATGAGAAGACTGTGGCCCGGATCGTGGTCGAAGCGCAGCGACCAGTGGACGGAGAACAGCGCTTTCACCTGGTGCGGCTGTTTGGGGTTCGTGGCTATGGTGACGAGCAGGAGCAGCTCCGCCGCATTCTTGCTCAAGCCGGGGTGGCCCAGCCGGTCTCGCCCCTGGTCGGTTTTGAAGAAGGTTGCCGGGCCAAGGGGCGCAGCCTCTTGGATTACAGTCCAAAGTTTGATCTGGAGCTGAACGGCTACGAGACCGCCCGCGAGGCCATGGCCCGGATCTATTTGTTCCTGCTTTCGGCCATCACCCGCAACCTGCCGGGGGTGCTGGCCGATTATGATCCGGAATTCCTCCATGACCTTCGGGTTGCCATCCGTCGCACCCGCTCCGGCCTGAGCCTGGTGAAAAAAGTGTTGCCCCCCCCGGTTGCGGACCGATTCGGCCGGGCATTCGGCCGCCTCGGCGCCCTGACCGGGCCTGTTCGCGACCTGGATGTTTTTTTGCTCGCCCGCGAGCAGAGCTTAGAACGGCTGCCTCCTTCCTTGCGCCCGGGGTTGGAGGATTTCTACGCCGGCCTGAGCCGCAACCGGCAGATCGAGCAGAAAAAACTGGTGCGGGCCCTGCGGGCCAAGAAATACAAAACAATTTTTGCCGCCTGGCAACGGACACTGAAGGGGCGCGACCGAAAACAGGCCGATTTGGCCGACCTGCCGGTCCGCGATCTGGCTGGCCGGATTATTTTGAAGCGGTTTAAGCGGGTGATACGGGTCGGCCGGGCCCTGGATGCCTCCACCCCGGATGCCGAGGTGCATCGTCTCCGCATCCAATGCAAAAAGCTGCGCTATACCATGGAATTCTTCGGTTCCCTCTATCCCAGGCAGGAAATGCAGATCCTGATCCGCCATTTGAAAGGCTTGCAGGATATTCTTGGCAGCTTCAACGATCTTTCGGTGCAGCGGGAGATGCTTGGCCAGGCCCTGGCAAGCCTTCCCGCGGTGACGCGGCCCAATCTCGACCAGGCGGCGGCACTCGGTGGCCTGCTGCAGGGTCTGTTTACGGAACAGCAGCAACTGCGCGTCCATTTCTCCGAGGCGTTCGCGCAATTTGGCGACCAGGAGACCGTAACGCTGTTCCACGAACTTTTCGGGAGACGACAGGAGTCTGCATGAGCATCATCGCGGTTTACAGCATCAAGGGTGGGGTGGGCAAGACCGCCACTTCGGTCAACCTGGCCTACCTTTCCGCGCAACAAAACAAAAAAACCCTGTTGCTGGACATGGATCCCCAGGGATCGGCCTCCTACTATTTCCGCATCCGTCCACCCAAAAAGTTCGGGCCCAAAAAATTGCTCAAGGGCGGCAAACACATCGAAGAGAACATCAAGGGCACTGATTACCCCGGCCTCGACATGCTGCCCGCCGATTTTTCCTACCGCAACATCGATCTGGCCTTGGATGAATGCAAGAAGTCGCACAAGCGGCTGAGCAAGGTGCTGGCTCCTCAGCAAGAGGAGTACGACCGGATCATCCTCGATTGTCCGCCGAACCTGACCCTGCTGTCGGAGAATATCTTTTACGCCGCCGATTACATCCTGGCGCCGGTGATTCCCACTACCTTGTCCCTGCTGTCGCTTACGCAGTTGTTTGCCTTTCTTGAAGAGATCGGCCTGGCACGCGACAAGGTGGTGATTTTCTTCTCCATGGTCGAGAAGCGCAAGAAGATGCATGCGGAGATGATGCAGTTGCTTAAGCAAGAGAACCGGGTGTTGCGATCCGTTATTCCTTACTCGGCGGATATCGAACGGATGGGCGTCTTTCGGCAGCCGGTGGCGGCAGCCTTGCCCGCTTCGGCCGCCACCGCCGCCTATGAGAGTTTGTGGCATGAAATCCAGGAACTCCTTGCAATCTGATCCGGTTCGCCTGCTGATTTGCCGGCACGCCAAATCGAGTTGGCAGGACGCGAGCTTAAACGATTTCGACCGTCCCCTGAGCAAACGCGGCGAACGCGACGCCCCGGAGATGGGGCGCCGGCTGGCGCGGCAGGGTCTTAAGCCCGACCTGATCATGACCAGCCCGGCGGCGCGCGCCCGTGCCACCGCGCTCCTCTATGCCGGCCAACTCGGCATTTTGCCGGCGCAGGTGCAGTGCAATCAGGCGCAGTATGGAGCCTCGGTCCCGGGATTGATCGCTTTGCTCCGCCTGGTTGATCCCCAGGTGGGCAGCCTGATGCTGGTCGGCCATAACCCGGAAACAACCGGCTTGGCCAATGTGTTGGGCGGATTGCGGATCGACAATATTCCGACCAGCGGCATCGTGGCCCTGGCCTTTCCTGGGCGCACCTGGGCGACGCTTGCGGCCAACACCGGCACGCTCCTGTTTTTTGACTATCCTAAGAGCCAGGATTACTGATGAGCGCCTTACTCCCCGAATACTGACCACGTCATTTCTTGTCATTTCGATGAGCACAGCGAAGCGTAATCTTTTCCCCCAGGGAGCAATGACGGGCAATCTGTCAAATATTTCCGGTGGCCGGAGGTCTTTCCCCGCGGTGGGGTTGCTGCGGTCGAAACGAAATAAGGGATGTTGCCCGGTGGGGAATGACCGCTTCGACGGGCAGACGCGCGGCAGGAAAACCATGATGCCGGGCATGGGGCTGCCGTGAAGGGGCCAGGTGCGAAAGACAGGCCAAATTGTCTGGCCTGCCTCCATTCTTTCATCACCTATGATCCCCGTCAGCCGCGAGGTTGCCGGGCCTATGGCTTCAAGAGCCGGGACTTGCCGTCCCGGGTCATCCTGGCGACCTCCGGCACGGAGTGCCGCCTCTTTGCTCCCCGCCCCACTTCTTGATGGGCAACAGGCTTGAGGCCAGTGTTGGTCAACATCTCTGGTGGCTTTTTCTTTTGAAGCTGGTACAATTTTTCTCTTTTGGTCACGGTAGCCTGTTTGCTTGGCCCTTGGCCGGCAACGCGAGCACCAGACCAAGGATGTTACATGGGAACATTGAGCATGCTCAAGGAGCTGTTGTTGCGTGAAGCTGTCGGCATTTGGTGAAAAGTTTTCAGCGGGCGCCGGGATCCTCTCCCTGATGGATGACCTCGGCAATGCCCTGGCCGAAGGCGGAAAGATCATGATGGGTGGCGGCAATCCCGGCCATATCCCCCAAATTGAGGCGGTGATGGCCAAGCGGTTGCGCCGGCTGAGTGAGGATGAGCATCTGCTGCGGCGCCTGGTCGGCATCTACGATCCGCCCAGGGGAGAGTGCGAGTTGCTGAGGAACCTGGCGGCTCTGTTGCACCGGGAATATGGCTGGGAGTTGACTGAGGAGAACATTTGCCTGACCAACGGCAGCCAGGCGGCATTTTTTCTGCTGTTCAACCTCCTGGCCGGCGCCATGGCCGACGGAAGCCGGCGCAAGATCCTGCTGCCCATGGCTCCGGAGTATATCGGCTATGCCGATCTTGGCCTGGTTGACGATTTTTTTGTCTCGGTCCGGCCGAGAATCGACACCTTGGACGACCACCTGTTCAAATACCGGGTTGATTTCGGACAGCTCGCCGTGACCGAGGAAATCGGGGCGATCTGCGTATCCCGGCCGACCAATCCCACCGGCAATGTGCTCACCGACGACGAGGTCGCTGGCCTAAGCCGGTTGGCCCGGGAAAACTCCATCCCCCTGATCATCGACAGTGCCTATGGCTTACCCTTTCCCGGGATGGTCTATGCCGGTGCCACCCCGGTCTGGGGCGAGGGGATGGTGCTGTGCCTGTCGCTGTCCAAGTTCGGCTTGCCCGCCGTTCGTACCGGGATCGTCATTGCCGACCCGGAGCTGATCCGCCTGCTGTCGGGTGCCAATGCGGTGATCAACCTGGCACCGGGCAGCTTCGGCGCCATGCTGGTCAGCGACATCGTCCGCTCCGGCGAGATTATTCGCCTGAGCCGGGAAGTCATCCAGCCCTTCTACCTCCACAGGATGCAGCGCGCCCTGGCTAAAATCCAAAACTGTTTTGCCGGACTCTCCTACCGGGTACATGTCCCTGAAGGGGCCTTTTTCCTGTGGCTGTGGTTTCCGGAACTGCCGATCACCGGTCGTGCGCTGTATGAACGGCTGAAAAAGCGAGGCGTGGTGGTCGTGTCCGGCGACTCCTTTTTCCCCGGCCTGCCGCCCGGTTGGCACCATGTTGATGAGTGTTTGCGGATTACCTATTCGCAGGATGAGGACGAGACGGCCCGGGGCATCGAAATCATGGCCGAGGAGTTGCGGAGCCTGCATTGATTGCCCGGACAACGGGGATGGCGGTGATGATCGGGACGATCGGAAATAAAGATTACGGAAAAAGAAAGACGCCGGAGAACTTTTCGGCCCGCTGACTGCGGGAGGAACGGCGGTGGAATTAAGGAGAGGATCATGCAATGGCAATACCGCACCATTCTATTTGAATTCACCAAGGATGGGCTGTTGGGTGACAAGTATGTCGATGACGAGGAAATGGAAAAGACCCTCAACCAGATGGGTGGGCAAGGCTGGGAGTTGATCAATGTGACCCTGCTTCAGGATGGGGTGCTGGGGTTCTTGAAGAAACCGGTTCAACCGGAACGGGTGATCGAAGAACCGGTGGTGGTCGCCTCGCCGTCATTACCCACTGCCCAGCCGGTCATCAGATCTCGCTATGGTACGGTTGCTCCAAGGGTGTCTATGCCGGCGCCGATTCCGGAGCAGCACTTTGAACCCGAGCCGGAACCAGAACCGAAAATCGAGGTGGAGCCGGTGCGTATTGGTGAGCGGCCCCGTCCGATCGGGCCGCGGAGCGATGAGGCGGATTTCATCGGCGGCATCAAGATTTCCTGAGAACCGGATGGGCGCATCTCCCCCAGCCTTGTTCGGCAGCGGAGAATGTGCCTCCATCCAAGCGGTGAGGCGCTGATGGCGCGTTATATCCTCAAACGGTTGCTGCTGATGATTCCGACCTTGTTCGGCATCATGCTGATCACCTTTGCCGTGACCCAGTTTGTCCCCGGTGGTCCGGTCGAACGGTTGATGGCGCAAATGAGCGGGTACGGCACCGGCGGCGACACCATGGGCAGTGGCTTGTATCAGGGCAACAAAGGGCTGGATCAGGAACGGGTGGAACAGTTGACAAAACTCTACGGTTTTGATCAACCGCCCCTGACCAGGTTCATGACCATGATGCGGCAATACCTGGCTTTTGATTTCGGCCAATCCTACTACCACCACATGAGCGTGGCCCAACTGGTGGTTTCCAAGCTGCCGGTGTCGATGTCGCTCGGCTTGTGGAGCTTCTTCATCGTCTATACGGTCTGTATCCCTTTAGGCATCGCCAAGGCGGTGCGCGAAGGCAGCGGCTTTGATGTGTTGACCAGCGCGGTGATCCTGATTGGCTACGCCATCCCCGGATTCGTGCTGGGTATCGCCCTGATCGTGCTGTTTGGCGGCGGCAGCTTCTTCAGCATCTTTCCGCTCCGCGGGCTGGTTTCCGACAATTGGAACGAGTTGAGCCAGATGGGCAAGGTGCTGGATTACCTCTGGCACATGGTGCTGCCGGTCATCTCCTCCACGGTCGGCAGCTTGGCGGTTATGACCCTGCTGACCAAGAATTCGTTTCTCGAGGAGATCCGCAAGCAGTATGTGATCACGGCTCGGGCTAAAGGGCTTGAGGAGGGGCGGATACTCTACAAGCATGTCTTCCGCAACGCCATCATCCCGATCATCACCGGATTCCCGGGCAGCTTCATTACCGCCTTCTTCACCGGCAGCCTGCTGATCGAAACCATTTTCTCCCTCGACGGCATGGGGCTCTTGGCCTATCAATCGGTGATGAATCGCGATTATCCGGTGGTGCTGGGCACCTTGTACTTTTTTACCATCATCGGCCTGGTGGCCCGTCTCTTGTCTGACATGTCCTACGTGATAGTCGATCCGCGCATCAGTTTTGAGGGCAGGCGATAGCATATGGGCGCGGCAAGGGAGCGGGTGGCCAGCCTCGGGCCCAGGCGCTGGAGTCGATTCAAACGGAACCGGCGCGGCTATTATTCATTGGTCATTTTTTTGATTTTATTTGGCCTAAGTCTCTTCTCCGAGGTGCTGAGCAGCGACAAGCCGCTCGTTATCCGGTACCAGGGCCAGTATTATTTCCCCCTGGTGCGGATGTATCCGGAGACGGTGTTTGGCGGCGATTTCGAGACCGAGGTCGATTATTGCGATCCTTTTATCGTCAGGCGTCTGAGCGAAGGGGGTAATTTCGCCCTCTTGCCGCCCAATCCCCACAGCTTTAATTCGATCAACCAAAACTTGGCCAGGCCCACGCCGGCGCCGCCCAGCCGGGACAACTATCTCGGCACCGATGACCGCGGCCGCGATGTCCTGGCCCGGTTGCTCTACGGGTTTCGCCTGAGCGTCCTTTTCGGGGCAGGACTGACCGCGGTGGGCACCCTCCTGGGCATCGCCGCCGGCGCGGTGCAGGGCTATTTCGGGGGGCGAATCGATCTTTTCTGCCAGCGGTTCATCGAGTTGTGGGGTTCGATGCCCGAACTCTACCTCCTGATCATCTTTGCCTCGATCTTCAAGCCGAGCATGCTGCTGCTGCTCATTTTACTCTCTCTGTTCGGCTGGATGAGCCTGTCCGACTACGTGCGGGCCGAGTTCCTCAAGGGGCGGAACATGGAATATGTCAAGGCCGCCAAGGCCCTGGGGGTCGGCAACCTGACCATCATGTACCGGCATCTGCTCCCCAACAGCATGACTCCGGTGATCACCTTTCTTCCCTTCCGCATGTCTGCAGCGATTTTGGCCCTGACCAGCCTCGATTTTCTGGGACTCGGGGTGCCGCCTTCGACCCCGAGCCTGGGGGAACTGCTTGCCCAGGGCAAGGCCAATATCGAGGCATGGTGGCTGTCGCTTTCCACCTTTGTGGTCTTGGTCGGCACCCTGGTTTTGCTCATTTTCATCGGCGAGGCCTTACGCGAGGCCTTTGACCCCCGCAAATAAAAAAAGGGCCGGAAATCTCCGGCCCTTTTTTATCAAAAGAGATGCCCGTCTTTACTTGTGGTGCTGGATCTCGTGCTGTAATTTTGAAAATTCCTTGTGCATATAGCTGCGGAGTTCGGAAAGCTCGAAGTACAATTCCTTGGCGGTGTAGGCGTATTCCCCTTGCTGTTGCGGCTCGCTGGCAGCCGGTACGACCGGCATGATCTTGCCCGCTTCTTGCAACCAGGCGGTGAAACGGCCAATGGCTTCGGCCAGGACATCGGCTTGGGGCTCCCCGGCGGTCAGTCGTTGGTATAAATAATTGACCAGTTTTTCGGTGGCCGCATGATCCTTGGTAGGCAGGCGGACCAGCAAGGTCAGGGTCGACTCGAGCAGTTGGATCAGCGAATGTTGTCCCGGGGTAAGATCCGCCTGTTTGCAGGTTGCAATCATGGCGGCTGATTCGGCAAGGTTGTCGTGGGAAGGCGCACGGACCACCAGGGGCAGGAGCGTTCCGAGCGCGGCCAACTGAATTTTTGTCGACTCGGCCGCATCCATAGCCGGCGGCTGGTCGCCGTCGATGCTGGCTTCAAGCGCCATGGTCAGCTCGTCAATTTCAAAGGGAGCGGCGGCCTGTTTTTCCCCGGCCTCAACCTCGAGTGCCACAGGTTGGCGGGCATCAAGGTCGTCAGCCATATCAAACCCCAGTGATTCCGTCAGAGAATCGGCCAGCAGCACATCCTCCTCATCGTCGTTCCCGAAGAAGAGATCAAGCTTCTCCTCGATTTCATCCATGGGAGTGAAACTCAATGCCGCTATCTCCACCTCCTCGGAAAAGCCCTGTTCTTCACCGCTGTCGGCCAGGGCTGTCTGCAGCTTGTCCGTTTCGTTAAAGAAGAGGGTTTGCTCGATTTCTTCCACCTCTGTGGCCAAGACTTCCACTGGTTCGCTTGGCCCCTCGTCGGCATCGGTGAAAAAGCTGTCGAGTTTGTTCAGGATCTCCATAGAGCCAAGATCCGCATCATCCATAGCAAGACTTTCGCCTTGATCTTCTTCTTCCTGGTCAGCAAGAACGGCAACATCGCTCAGTGCCGCGGCTGGTTCATTTTCTGCCGCAAGCGCCGGGGGTATGGCGTCGGT
>WRKE01000292.1 GCA_009778235.1 Pseudomonadota bacterium | reverse complement strand
AAATGGTGGGCCCACCTGGACTCGAACCAGGGACCGACCGGTTATGAGCCGGTGGCTCTAGCCAACTGAGCTATAGGCCCTTTACGTTACAATGAACATGATATAATACCAATCTCAACAATAGAGTCAAGCAACTTTTTGAATTGTTTCCCAAAAAACAAGTCTCGATCAGAAAAAAACAGCGGCATGGAAAACGATTTCTGGCATATTACGCCCGATATGCGTAGGGTGACCGCAAGCCGTGTTCCATTCCGTGCTGTAACCAGGTGTGCTTTTTGTGTGGTGCGGACGGGAACCAATCAGAGGTGTTTTTATGTTGTATACTAATCTGCTCTATTTCCTGGTGGCGATTTTCATCTTCTCCACCAACACCCCCGTTACCCGGCCGACCCTGCCGCCTCTGTGGACGCTGGCCGTTCTCGCCGCTATCTATTGGGGATTTTCCCGTTTTGCCGCCCGGGTGTTCAACCGGTCGACCGCCGGATTGAGCGGCTATTTTGCGGCGGAAAAAAAAATGTCGCTGCTGGCGGTACTGGTCTTCGCCGCTTGCATCTATCTTCTTGATCTCAAATATTATCTGAAGCCCTTGTCCTTGGGTGGCTTACTGCCAGTGTTGACCGATGTCGCCGGACTGGCCTGCTTTTTCCTCCTCCTGATCATGATGTGGCTGGCCGCCCGGTCAAGCTACCAGCGGATTTTTCAACGTTCGTTATCCCGCGGCACCTTTATCGGCACCAATATCAAGGCCAACCTCCCCATTGTCCTACCTTGGCTGACCTTGTCCCTGGTCTTCGACTGCCTGCTGCTTTTGCCCATTCCCGAACTGGCGAGCATACTGCGTTCATCGTGGGGCGATCTCCTCTTGTTTATCCTGTTCCTCTTTTTCCTGGTCCTGGTCTTTCCCCCTCTGGTCCGCATTCTCTGGGGGTGCACGCCCTTGCCGCCAGGGCCGCTGCGGGATCGGCTCCAGGCCTTTTGCCAATCCCAGCGGATTGACACCAAGATATATATCTGGCCGCTTTTCGAAGGACAGGTGCTGACCGCAGGCATCATGGGCATCATACCCCATCTGCGCTATCTGTTGATCACCCCCGCGCTGCTGGAAACGTTGAATCAGGAGGAAGTGGACAGCGTGCTGGCGCATGAAATCGGCCATGTCAAACACCGGCATTTGCTGCTGTATGTCGTGCTGTTTCTCGGATTCAGCTTACTGGCCGGGGCAGTGGCCAAACCCTTGCCCCATCTCATCCTGGCCAACGATTTTTTCTACCGCCTGCTTTCGTATCTGCCCGTCACCCCCGGCAACCTGCTGGGCGTGCTGGTAACCATGCCGCTTCTTGTCCTGCTCCTGGTCTATTTTCGTTTTATCTTCGGCTATTTTGTCCGTAATTTCGAACGGCAGGCCGACACCTTCGTTTTTCGCGCCTTAGGCACGAGCACTGCTCTGATCCAGTCCTTTGAGAAAATCATCCTGTTTGGCGGCGGCAGTCGGGAGGAAAAAAACTGGCATCATTTTGGCATTGGTGAGCGGATCGATTTTCTTCAGCGCTGTGAGCGCGATCGCAGCCTGATCGACCGGCACGGCCGCAGGCTGGGGCTCCAACTGATCGCCTACGGGATCTGCGTCGCCCTGGGCGTCTTCTGCCTGCAACGGATCGATGTCGACAAACTGTCCGCGGGCTATGAGACGAAATATACCGAGGCGGTGCTGCTCCAAAAGACCCGGCAAGAGCCTGCCAACAGCCTGTGGCTGATGTATCTGGGTGATTTTTTACAAAACCGCAAGATGGAACGGCGAGCGATCGAGGCCTATGAAAAGGCGCTGGCATTGACGCCGCTGAGCGCGGAAATCAACAATAACCTGGCCTGGCTACTGGTGACCGCCCAAGACAAAAGCCTGCGCGACCCGGAACGGTCCCTGTCCCTTGCCAGTACCGCCGCGCTCCTGAAAGAACGCGGTTATATCCTCGACACCTTGGCCACCGCCTACTGGGCCAACGGTCTGATCGAGGAGGCGGTGGCCACCCAGCTCAAGAGCATCCGCCTCGATCCGAACAACAAGGCATACTACCAGGAGCAAATAAAAAAATTCAGACAGCGGCGGTGGGGTGAGTAGCCGACACGACGGTCCCTGCTCGCCTCTTTGCTGAGAAAAAATTAACCAGGAGCAAACCATGCACCAACCCATTGGTATTGTTGGGCTCATTCTATCCCTTGTCCTGGCGGGTTGCGGCCCCGCGCATCAGCAGGCCGCCGTTGATGCGGCGGGTACACCACCCTTCGAGCTGATTGTGCTGCACATCAACGACCACCATTCCCACCTCGATCCAGAGCAGGCCACCCTGCTGCTGGACACCGGCGGCGGCAGACGCGAGCCGGTGAGCGTTGACCGGGGCGGCTTTGCCAGGGTGGCCGGCGCAATCAAGGCCTTGGCAAAAGAGTCCGCCCATGTGGTCAAAATCCACAGCGGCGATGCCAGCACCGGCGATCTTTATTTTACACTCACCGAGGGTCAGGCCGACGCCGACCTGATGGAGACGGTCTGTTTCGATACCTTCACCCTGGGCAATCACGAGTTTGACAATGGTGACGCCGGCATCAAGAAAATGATCGGGTTTTTGCACGCGGGCAACTGTGCCACCCCGGTCTTAGGCGCCAACGTTCGCTTCGGCCCCTCTTCACCGATGCGTGACGCCAGCCCGGCCCAAGCCGTTGTCCCCTCGGTGGTGCTTGAACGCGGCGGCCAGAAGATCGGCATCATCGGGCTGACCGTGGCCGGCAAAACCAAGAACTCGTCCCGGCCCGATCCTGATACCGTCTTGCTTGACGAAGCAACCGTGGCCCAGGCCGAGATCGACCGCCTCAAAAATCAAGGTGTTCATAAGATCATCCTCGCCACCCACATCGGCTACCAGGCCGACCTGGCTCTGGTCAAGAAGCTCAGCGGCGTTGATGTGGTGATTGGCGGCGATTCGCATTCCCTGCTCGGTCCTGAAAAGCTGGCGCGCTACGGCTTGACCCCCGAAGGCCCCTATCCGACCCGGAGTGCGGACCGGGACGGCAAGCTAGTGTGCATTGCCCAGGCGTGGCAGTACGGCTATGTGGTCGGCGAGATGCGGGTGCGCTTTAATGCCAACGGCGAGGTCAGCGATTGCAGTGGCACCCCGTGGCTACTGATCGGCGATCAATTCAGCCGGGGCGGCCAACCCTTGAATCCGGGCGAGGCCGCCGCCGTGCGCAGGGACATCGCCGCCAGCGGCGTGTTGCGGATCACCCCGCCCGATCCCCAGGCCGAATCGCTCCTTGCCCAATATGCCCGACAAAAGGAGGCGATGGGCGCCACCAGGATCGCCACTGCCACCGACAACCTGTGCCTGCGGCGGGTGCCGGGCAGCCAACGTGACCCCTCCCGCTCTTCCTTGGGCGATGCCTGCAACGCCAGCGAGCGGATCAATGAACATGGCGGCGACATGCAACAGTTGGTGGCCGAGGCGTTTTTGCAGCAGGGCCGGGCTTTTTTCAATGCCGACCTGTCGCTGCTCAATGGCGGCGGGGTCCGGATCGACTTGAGCAAGGGTCCGGTCACCATCAAGGATGTGTACACGGTCCTGCCGTTCAAGAACACCCTGGTCCAGCTCAACGCCACCGGCGCTGAGATCAAGGCGACCCTGGAGGACGCGGTGGAGGGCGTGGTGGGCCCGGCGAACAACACCGGCTGTTATCCCTATGCCGGCGGGCTGCGCTGGCAGGTCGATCTGACCAAGCCCATGGGGGCGCGATTCTCCCACCTGGAAATTCGGGCGGCGGACGGCAATTATCGCCCCCTTGATCCCCGGGCAACCTACAAGGTGATCACCATCTCCTTCCTTGCCGACGGCAACGATTCCTTCACCACCTTAAAAAATATCACCGGTGAGCGCCGGATCGAGGTGGGGCTCGATTACGCCGAGGCCTTCCTCCGCTACATCGAAAAGCTTCCGGCCGGCCAAAAAGAGCTGCGGCCCTTGCCGGTCAAGGAGTACAGCACCCAGCGATTTATCGACAGTTGAATCGGCAGTCGATGGGCAGTGTAATGGCGTTAGCGTGGATTGCAAGAAAAGCGGAGGCGGGCTTTTTCAGAGAAAATTCTCTTCGAACTTATCCGCCCAGCGCAAGGCCTTGAAATAGGCGTCGATCATGGTCTCCGGGGCGATGCCGAGCTGTTGGAGATGGTTGGTGCATTCTTGGAATTCGCCTCTTTCGTAGGTAATGATCGCCTGGAGATAGGGTGCCAGCGGCCCGGTCCGGGTGTTGAGGGCATTTTTTATATCGTCGGTGAGCGGCAGCGTGGCGGTGAGTTCGGCCATGGACATGTCCAGCATGGCATCGAGCAAGGAGAAGAGGCCAAGGAGGAATAGCTGAGATTCCTCCACCTGCCCTCCTTTACGGTGAACGGCAAAAAGCTGGCAGAGCCGTGCCCTGACCATCGACAGCCGCATCAGTTCCGACGGTTTGCCAGCGGAGATTTCCGCGGTGGAGGCCAGGGAAATGAACTGGCGAACTCCGCTTTCCCCCAGATAGGTCAAAGCATGGCGGACTGAAGTGACTTTGTTGACCAGCGAATAATAGGCGGAGTTGATATAGCGGAAGAGCTTGTAGGAAAGCGAGACATCCGGAGTGATCAGCTGTTCGACCTTGTGCAGATCGACTTTTGGCGAGCATATCTCGGCCAGCAGATTGAGCAGAATGATCTTCGAGGTGTCGATGGTCTTGTTCTTGAGGATCTCCGGCTTGTCGAGGAAATAGCCTTGGAAATAATCAAAGCCAAGTGAGAACGCGAGCTGAAACTCCTGGTAATTCTCGATTTTTTCTGCAAGCCAGGCAACGTCCGGATAGCACCGCATCCGGGCCATGTTCTCCTCCAGGCGTTCTCGGTCAACCGCCTGGAGGTCGACCTTGACGATATTGACCAGGGGAACGAGCTGTTCGGACTTTTCGTTGAAATCAAAATCGTCCAAGGCCAGGGTGTATCCCTGCTCCTTTAATTCCGCGCAGGCCTCGAATACCTTGGGGGAAGGGAGGATGGATTCGAGAATTTCGATGATGCAGCGCTGTTGCGGCAGCTGGAACGAGGTCCTTTGCAGGAGGTGATTTTCGGTAAAGTTGATCAGGGCCCGATGGGGGCCGGTTATCGCATCCAGTCCGATGTTGAACAGGATGTGGGCCAGAACGGTATGGGTGGCCTTGTCGTTGCCTATCTCTTCGGGAAAGATGTTGGCCATGCTTGACCGAAAGAGCACCTCATAGGCGAAAAGGCGCTTCTGGCGGTCGAAGACAGGCTGTCGTGCAATATAAACATACATCGTCTATGCCCTGCGATGAAAAGGCGGCCGGACAGCGGGCGCGTGTGTCCCAGATTTTATTTCCCTAAAATAAACGTATTGAACAATATTGTATAGCAAAGGAAAAAGTGTTTTTCGCCAAAACATAAAAAATTTTCGGTGTCACCCTATCACTCTGGTCCCTGGATACGGGCGGGCCTGGTTCAGTCTGGTGTCGTTTACCTTCAACCTGCCGCACCCCTGCCGATGGGGCCGGCTTCTACCATTTGCGGTCTGTCCATCCCTGTCTCCTTGTGCATCAAAGCCGCTGCCGCTTCGACTGAAGTCATTGTTGTATTGCGGAAAATCAGGGATAGAATGGCTGCGTAAACCATGACCAGTCCTGTCCAGTAGCGGCAGGTGAGGTCTTATCGATAACCGAGAAGAAATGAAAAAAGAAACCGGAACAACGGAACCCCTCGAATAGACAAGCAAAGACCGGCAAGGATCGACGTTTCGCGGCCAGGCCGAAGCCTATACCTCGTGCAAATTGGTTCCAAACCGCGCACGAGGCCACATACTGCTTGATAGCCGCATGATTGCGGCAAAAGAAAAGGGGGTTACCCTCAAGTGAGGATAACCCCCTGATTTTGTTGGCGCGCCCGGAGGGATTCGAACCCCCGACACTCGGATTCGAAGTCCGATGCTCTATCCAGCTGAGCTACGGGCGCAACCGCTTGTGGCAAAGCGCTGTCATCTTACCCGGAAATCTTCGTCGGCGTCAACCCCACCCGGGCTCGAATCCAGAAAAAGGATCAGCCCGGCAACCGCTCGGAATCGATGGAGGCATGAAACCCCGCGAGGTTGCTTGGAGTCTGTGTCAGGCACGCCGACGTGCTTGCTTGAGATTTTTTCTGATAGCCCTGCTATCGCGCCACCAGGTAAAAACAGCCCCTGCGGCCCACGGGCCCAACAACCCGCCCATACAGGGAAAAATCAAAAAGCGGTATTCTTGTTTGCTAATTTTGCCTTTTCGGGCTACATATTTAATATATACTTGCAACTTATTATTGTAACACGATGTTCTTCCCCCAAAGATACAATCCCCATGGAGGCCTGGATGCTGGAATTCAAGCAAGGCGTCGATATCTTGTCCGCGATTGGCGGCATTACCACCATCGGTGAAGCCCAAAAATTGTTCAAAGAGCAGCTTAACCCTGAGCATTTGCAACGGCTGGCCGCGATCACCAACCAAGAAACACTGCTCAAGGTTGCCAACGCCATGGCCATGTGCACCCCGGACCAAGTGTACATCCATACCGGCAGCGCCGAAGACCGCGAGCGTGTCCTCCGCATGAGCCTGGAAAAGGGCGAGGAACAACCTCTGCCCATCCCTGGCCACACCATTCATTTCGACCTGCCCGAGGATCAGGGCCGCATGGTCGATCAAACCTTCTACATCGCCAACCCGGACGAAAAGGTGTCGTCGCTGGCCAAGAAAGAGGCCCGGGAGGTGTCGCATGCCTATATCAAGGAGCACATGCGCGGGATCATGCGCGGCAAGACCATGTACGTGGGCTTCTACAGCCGTGGCCCGGTGGGAGCAAAGGCCTCGATTCCGGCCATCGAAATCTCCAGCTCCACCTATGTCATGCATTCGGCCGAGTTGCTCTACCGCAACTGCTACGCCGATTTCGACGCCGAGGTCGCCCGACGGGGTGAATTCTTCACCAACATCCACTCCGAGGGCCCGAACCGTTCCGAAGACGTGCCCAAAGCCCGCATCTACATGGACCGAAGCTGGCAGACCACCTTTTCCTTTTTCTGCACCTATGCCGGCAACACCCTGTTGATGAAAAAGGGCAACCACCGCTTTGCCACCGACAGCGCCATGTACAGGCACAACGGTCAGGAACTCTCCGAGCACATGTTCATCACCGGCATGACCGGCCCAGGCGGCCGCATCACCTATTTCGCCGGTGCGGCGCCCTCGGGATGCGGGAAGACCACCACCGCCATGGTAGGCAGCAATTTCGTCGGCGACGACCTGGCCCAGATGTGGATCGAGGCGGATGGCAGCTTACGGGCAGTCAATCCGGAAATAGGCATTTTCGGCATCATCGAGGACGTCAACCAGGAAGGCGACCCCTACCTGATGCAGTGTCTGCGTCATCCCGGAACCGAGGTGATCTTCTCCAATGTCCTGGTTGATCCCCAGGGAAAACCCCGCTGGACCGGCGACGGCGAACCGCCTCCCGAACAGGGCGTCAACTTCCAGGGGACCTGGACTAAAAACCTGACGGGTGTGCCCATGTCGCACCCCAACTCGCGGTGCACTCTGATGGCGGAGGCGGTCGGCAACCACAACAAAAAAGCCAATGCTGACCCATCCGGCGTGATCATCAAGGTCATTACCTATTCGGGCCGTGACTCCAACACCATGCCTCCTATTTGGGTCGCCAAAAACACGGATGCCGGGGTGGCCATCGGCGCCTCCATCGTCTCCAAGGCCACTGCCGCCGAGATCGGGGCCAGCGGCGTCAATCGCCAGCCGTGGGCCAACAGTCCCTTTGTCGCCACCCCACTGGCCGAATACCTCGAAGCCCAATTCAATTTTTACGGCAACCCCAAAATGACCCTCAAGCCAATCATGACCGGGCTCAACTACTTCCTCACCCACGAGGAGCGCGGCGGCGGCGGCAAGGGGTTGCTGGGCGAGAAGCGGGATGTCCATGTCTGGCTGGGCTGGCTCGAGCTGTTCACCCACGGCGATGTCCAGGCCATCGAAACCCCCATGGGCTTGATCCCCAAGTACGAGGACCTGCGCCAACTGTTCACCAGCAAGATCAACAAGGCGTATCCGGAATCGCTCTACACCATGCAGTTCTCCTTGTACATCGACAACATCGTTGCCCGGATCGACCTGCAGGAGGCCGCCTGGGGCAAGGAGCCAGGGACCTCCCCCCGGCTGTTTGCGGTCTACAAGGAGCAAAAGGCCGGCCTGCTGGCGCTTAAGGCCGCCAAGGGCGGGATTGTCGCCCCCCAGGCATTGTGACCATGCTCCCCTGACCATGCGCCAGGGGCTTTTTTTTCGCTTTTTTTCCACATAAAAAAAGACCGGGCCACGAAAGGCGGCGCCGGTCTTTTTCGATCTGGGGCGCAGTGATGGTCGAGTCTGTACGCCCTCAGCCGGTCGATACTCAGCTTCAACTTAAACGCAACTGTTTCACCCGGTCGATGATCGCCGAAGTCCCCATGCCCTGATAGGGAATCTGCTCGGACAAACCGCCGGCCCCGTCCTTCCAGGTGCCCATGGCGCCGTATTGGGGGGTAAATCCACGCTCCAGCAGCCAGGAACCGTAGCGAATGCCCAGGCCGGTCTTGCTGTTCTGGGTCTCCACCACCAGCACCATGGGGCTTTCGCCCGCAGTGGCCAGCATGGCTTCGTCCACCACATTGAGCACCGGCTTGTTGATCAGGCCGATGTCGAGCCCCTCTTGTTTGAGCAATTCGACCGCATGCAGGCAGCGATAGAGCATCTCGCCGTAGGAGACGATGTAGCCGTCGCGGCCCGGGCGGATGATTTCGTCGCTGTCCCGTTTGAAGACATAGCCATCGCCAAAGCGTTTGTTGCCCTGCTCATCCAAGATGAACGGGGTGCCGGAGCGGGTGGAAAAGACGAAACGCAACCCCGGATCGTCAAAGATGGCGGTGAGGATGGCCCGCAGTTGCAGGGCATCGGCCGGGAAATAGAGGCGGGTTTGATCGTGTTCGGCCAAGCCGTTGTCGGCGAAGAAGTTGTTGATCCCGAAATGGCAGGTGTTGTCGGCCATGTCGTCGACCCCGGAATGGGAGAAGTGGGCCAGGACATTGGCCTGATTGAGCCGGGCCATGGTGATCTCGGAGATGACCATCTCCTGGAAGGCGGCAAAGGTGCCGAAGATGCCCTGCCGACCCGGCACTGAACCGAAACCGGCGGCCACCGAGAAATTGTTGCGTTCCATGATGCCGCCGTGGATATAGACCTCGGGGCAATGTTTGCGGATATGGTGCAACCCGCAGGAGCCTTCGAGGTCGGAATCGACCACCAGCACCTTGTCCATGGGATTGTCCATGGTGGCGAGGATGTTGCTGATGATTTTACCGAACTCGTCGCGGTTCTTGGCCTGCTCGGGCGTGCTGCCGCGATATTCGGTCTTGGCGGCCTTTGGCGGTGCTTGTTTGAGCATGGCCACCGCTGCCTCGCGGCCCTTGGCAGCGAGATATTCGATGGCCATGTCCACCGGAATGACGTCGTGTCCCTTGGGCAGCCCCTCGATTCCGGCCACGCCCGGCGCCATCTTGCGCTTGATCACCACCGCCGCCGGCCCCTTGATCGCCAGGGCGCGGCGGATACAGGCAAACAGCGCCTCCAGGTCCTCTCCGTCGCAGACCTGAACATCCAGACCATGGCCGGACAGGGTGCGAGCCAGGTCGTAGCCCTGCATGTAGGTGCTGGGATGGCCGGCGATGGTGACGTCGTTGTCGTCCAGCAGCAGTTTGACGTTCAATTTCCTCGCCACGGCGTAGCGGGCAGCCTCGGCATCGTCGCCCTCCTGCTGGGAACCGTCACTGCCGAAGAGAAACACCGTCTGGTTCGGATGGGCCTCGGCCACCCCGTTGACATAACTCCACAGATGTCCCAGACGGCCCGAGCTGAAAAAGACGCCGTCGGCCTCGTTGCGCTCGGGATGACCGTAGAAACCCTGGCCGAATTCCCGGTAATGGAGCAGGGAATCGGGGGCCTTGTGGCCGTTGAGCACCGCCATCATGTATTGGATGGCCACCCGGTGGCCGGCCTCGTCGAAGTAGACCGGGTAGCAACCATTGCCCCCCTTCATGAACCCGTCGGCGATCAGGAGTTCGGGCACGATGTCGTAGGCGCCGCCGGTGTGGCCCCCCAAGCCCTTGGTGTTGGCCAGGGCAGTGAAGAAAATAATGGCATCGCGCACCAGGTCGATGTTGGCCCGCAAGGCGGCGCCTTGCTCTTCGGTTAACGATTCTTGGGTCGCGGCAAGATGAAGAGGGCGATAGGTCGAGAGATCAATGGGAAAAGTCATAACAGATTCCTGAAGAAAAAATTCTGCAAAGCGGGTCAGACTGATGGCGCCAGGCCTGCTTGTTCCACGCTGAAAAAAGTACAGCACAAATAACAAAAATACCAAAATACGCAAGGATGATCTTGCCCTGCCATTGGTGGCTGAAAACAGCGATCAAACCCCATCGGTTTCCTGGCGCGCCGAAGCAAAAATCTGGTTCGCCTGGCTGGGGTGCCCAGTCACAGCAAATTGTGTTTTTGTTTCATTTCTGCGTACATGAGCGAGGAAAAATAACGGATGACGCCTCCGCTGACCTGCATCCACTGTTTGTAGTTCGCCGGCATGTTTGAGCGCTCGACAATGCCGACCACCGCGTAGGGAACCTGACGTCCCTCCTTGTCCCGCAGCGCCAAGATCCCCATGTCACCGCACAACAGCGCCGTGGTGCCGGTTTTGTTATAGACTTCGGTGTTCTGGGGAAGATTGGTACCATAGACCAGGCGATCAGGACCGGGTAGGGCCATCACCCGCAACATCTCCTTGGAATTCGGCAGCTGATGGTGCCACAGCGCCCGGAGGAATTGGATGTAGCCGCAAGGTTGAGCGCTGTTGAGGTAGGTGCGCCCGCTGGCTGGGATATATTCCCTGATCCGGATCTGGCCGACCAGGCGGCCGTACTCCTTTTTCAGGAGCGACTCGCATCGGGCGGGCCCGCCAAGCAGCCGGATGAACCAGTTGGTCGCCTGATTGCTGCTGTGCTGGATCATGGCCTCCATCATCTGGCGATGCTGCGAGGTATACGCAACCTTGCCCTTGTCCACCTGATGGAAAAAGGCCAGGGCGACAAAGGGCTTGATCATGCTGGCCGCCTGAAAGGACTGATTGAGATTGATGCTGACCAGATAGCTGTCGGTGGAGAGGTCGTAGGCCGCCCAGCCAGTGCGCGTTTTGGCCGGGAGTTTGGCCCGGCGGAGTTCTTCCTCAAGCAGGGGGGCGATCTTAGGGTTGAGCCCGGTGCCGGACTCCTGGCTGGCCTGTGGCCGCTTATTGTTGTTTGGGGCCGAAGCGAGGGTTTTTTTTCGGGGTTCTGCCAGGCTGGAATCGGCCGCGGTCATCACTGCCGGCCGATCCTTGGCGGCAATCAGCACCGGGGCCTGGCTCGACTGGGACAGGTGGGAGGCGAGAGTGCGGGCGCTTTGCTGCGCCTGGCCCTTTCTTTCCCAACCCCGGTAAACAATCGCCCACTGCCGGGAATCGATCTGTTCAATGGCCAGTTTGTCTCCGGCCTTGGGCCCCAGGATGTTTTGCAGCCGTGCATACTCGCCCCGCAGAGCATCGGCAGAGCCGGCTTGACGCACCCGGACATGATAAAGATCCGAAAAACTGGTGGCAGCGACCACCTGCACCGGTTTGAATCCTGCCCGCCGCAGGCGCTCATTCTGCTGCTCGGCCTGTTGCTTCGCCTGGGCCATCGAACCATTGATATTCCAGACCAGGCCGTAATCCCGCTGCCGGCCGACGATTTTGAGTTGACTGTCTGGTTGAAGCCTCAGCAGGGTGGCGATTTTCTGCCGATAGTCAAGGGCCAGCGGCAAGTTAGCCTCCCAGGCATAGGCCAGGGCATAGCGCCCGGTTTGCGGAGCGCCTGCGGCTTCAGCCCTGACGGCGGTCAGCAGCGCCACGATCAATAAAAAGAGGCCCGCTGTCGGCCATTTCACCCATTTTGTTCCTTGCTGCGCCATGTTGTTTGTTTTCTTTTTTACCCGCTTCCTTCAGCAAGGCCCAAGACGAGTCGCCGGGATTTTGTCGATTCGATCGATGTCCTGCTCGACCTCTTGCAGCAGGATAAATCCATTGCGCTGACAATTTTTGTGGAGTTAAAACAAAAAAGCCGTCAAGGTCGGCGGCGGCCTGTCGCCTGTCCTCTCACAGCTTACCACCGCGGAAAAATAGGATATCGGAACATCGTATGAAGACGATCTGGAAATTCGAGCTCACTCCCAACCGGCTCCAGTCCGTTCCCCTGCCCTCTGGCGCCCAACTGCTCACCGTGCGCACCAAGGAAGACGACGCCCCGGTGCTGTGGGCCCTGGTGGACCCGGAAATGCCCACCGAGGAACGGTATCTGGGGATCTACACCACCAATACCGCCATGCCTGACGATCCCGGCAAGTATATCGATAGTTTTTTTATTTACGAGGGAAGTCTCGAGTTTCATCTGTTCGAGATGGCCTCGCCCCCTCCGGAGGCCGAGGCGCCTTAAAGAACCCGCACGGCCCTATCTTCAGGAAAAAACCACGGTCCGGTTTTGATAGACCAGGATCTGGCGCTGCACATGGTGCCAAATCGACCGGGACAGAATCACCTTTTCCAGATCCCTGCCCTTGCGGATCAGATCTTCCACTGAATCGGCATGGCTGACCCGGATGATGTCTTGGGTGATAATCGGACCGGCGTCCAGTTCCTCAGTCACGTAGTGACTGGTGGCTCCGATGACCTTGACCCCGCGCTCAAAGGCGGAATGGTAGGGCTTGGCGCCTGGAAAGGCGGGCAGAAAGGAGTGATGGATATTGATGATCCTGTTCCTGTACTGGCCGATGAACCCCTCCGACAGAATTTGCATGTATCGGGCCAGGACAATGAACTCGATCTGGTGTTCTGCCAGCAGGCGTAACTGGGCCTGCTCCTGTTCCCGCTTATTGCCATCGTTGATCTCGAAGCAGTGAAAATCGATGCCGAACTGCCGGGCCACTGGTTCGAGTTCGCGATGATTGCTGATGATCAGCGGGATGTCCACCTCGAGTTCCTGGGACCGCCACCGGGAAAGAATGTCGTAGAGGCAGTGGGACTGCTTGGAGACAAAGACCGCCATGCGGGGCACTTCATGGGAAAAGTG
>WRKE01000291.1 GCA_009778235.1 Pseudomonadota bacterium | reverse complement strand
TGGCCTTCGAGCAATGTTCCGGCTGGTTTTTCTGGACCTACCGCACCGAGACCACTCCGGAATGGAGCTATCGCGATTGCGTGGACCAGGGCATCATTCCCGACCTGGGCCGGCCGGAGCAGATGGCAGGCGTCCGCACCATCATGGCGCGGACCAAACAGTAAAGAGGGTGAACCAGCGGGCAGACGACCATGATCAAGGTGATGAGTTTCAACATCCGCTACGGCCTGGCACCCGACGGAGAAAACCACTGGCATCACCGCAAGCAGCTGGCGCTGGCCCGCATCCGGGCATTCGATCCTGACCTGCTTGGTCTCCAGGAATGCCGCGATGATGAACAGGCGGAATTTGTCCGCCAGGGCTTGCCGGGCCATCATTTTTACGGCATCCACCGGGGGGGACCCGGCGACACAGCCCTGGAGATGGCGCCCCTGTTGTTTCGCCAGTCGTCATTCTCCCTGCTCGACTCCGGCTGCTTCTGGCTGAGCGAAACCCCGGAGGTTGCGGGCAGCATGAGCTGGGATAGCGCCTATGCGCGCACGGTGAGCTGGGCTAAGCTCGCCTGCCGGACCACGGGCCGGGTGCTGACCTATGCCAACACCCATTTCGATTACGAGCCTTCGGCCGTGGTCAACCATGCCCGCTGTCTGCGGCATTGGCTCGACCAGATCGGTATGCCGCTGATCCTCACCGGCGACTTCAATGCCGATAAGGATAGCGAATCCTACCAACTGCTGACCGGCTCCACCATGGGCGATGCCTTCCGGCTGTCACCTCCGGCTGGGGCGGACGAGATCACTTACCATGCCTATGGTCAGGAGGAGGACGAGGAGCGGGCTGCCATCGACTGGATTCTGATTTCCGACCATTTTCGGGTGATCACGACCCAGATCGACCGCACCCGCGCCGGCCACCTCTTCCCCTCGGACCATTACCCCATCACTGCCGTGCTTGACTGGCAAAAATAGACGCCTGGCAGGTGCGGCAGAGGTAAAGAGGTGTTGCGGCGGCAAGGCAGTGTTAAGGCTATAAAGCAACACGCATCAGCAATCTTTGAAGAGGGGTGGAACATGAAAAAGCTTTTGATGTTGGTTGTCTCTGGCTTGTTGCTTGCGGCGGTATGCCAAGCGGAATCGCCACCTTTTCAACTTGTCAGCGTCACCGCCAACGCGGTGCAATTCAAGGTAGTAAGCGCGACAACACTCTACAGTGTCGCATTGGTAGCGGATTCGCACACCTGTGAAGGCAAGCGTTTTCAGAATACAAAAGGGGACATTCAATTTCCAAACGGCTCCACTGCCATCCCCGGCTCGTCCTTGCTTTTCCCCAAACAGCTCAAGCTTGCGCCGGGTTCTGAAATAACCATATCCGATTTCAAAACCCCGAAAGATTTCAAGGCTAAAAGTGTCATGTTCCTGACCGAGAAAGGCGCAAAACCGCTCCATCTGGATGTGCCCTGACCCCCCAGGATGTTGCCAGAAAAGAGATCCGAATCGAGAAGGCGGATGGACCATGCCTGCGGGGGCAAGGAGCTGGCGGCGGCGGGTAGGTGATTGCGGTGATTATCTGAGGCAATTTCATTGTAATATTGACAATTACCCACAAGTTCGATAACTTAATGCGGACATGTTTCGGGCGGATCAAGGGGAGGCTCATCATGGCAATCCATATCTATGAGACCGAGGATTTGTTCCACTGGTGGCCCATCGGGGCGGGTATGACGGGGGTCGATGCAATAAATACCAATGATTCCAGCTTGTTTCATGTTGAAACTCCCCCTCGGTTTACGCTGATCAATGGTGTCAGTCTCCAGGCCGGCTCCACTGCCGGCAGCCGGGACATCACCCGCCAAACCGGCGCCATCTGTGGCGATGGTGTTGGCGATTTCAAGGATTCACCCAAGCTCCCCGTCCTCTTGGGGGACCAAGAGCGTCAACCCGGTCACGTCCGCCCCCTTGATCAAGGCGAGTATACGACCGCAACCCGAGCAATACACCCTTATCCGCCTGGTCAACGCCAATCTCCGAGTCGAGGAGCAAGCGCTTCAGGAGGAGTTGGAGCTTGGCAAAAACGAATGCGCGTCTTCGGCTTTGAGCAAGGCGCGGCAAGCCCGGACGCCTGAGCGGTCCGGGCCGATGGCGAGGGGTCGGCCCGATTGCTCAGGCCGGCGGAAGATCTGTCTTCTTTTTCATCAGAGGATTATGGCTTACACACCTGTGCGATCGATCATTGGCAAAGGATTGCTGTTCTGTTCGTTTTTGACCATTGCCGCCTTGAGCGGCGTGCAGCCGGTCGTCAGCGGCCCGCCTCCGACCACGCCCAAGGCGGAACAGCTCATGTCCCAAACCAAGCCCAAGATCCAACAGGAGCTGCGGGACAAGGGCTTTGCCTTGGGCGAGCCGATATTTGTCCGCATTTTCAAGCTCCCAGGTATCTTGGAGGTGTGGATGGACAAGGGCCGCGGCTTCGAGATGTTCAAGAGCTATCGGGTTTGCAACTACTCGGGTTTTCTCGGGCCCAAGGTCAACGAGGGTGATTGGCAGGCTCCCGAGGGATTCTACAGCGTCAGCGCCGAGCAGATGAATCCCAAATCGTCCTACCATCTCGCCTTTGACGTCGGCTATCCCAACGAGTTCGACATGGCCAAAAACCGGACCGGAAGCCTGATCATGGTGCATGGCGATTGCCAGTCGGTGGGCTGTTTCGCCATGACCGACGGACGCATCGAAGAGATTTACCTGCTGGCGTATGAGGCGCTTAAAAAAGGGCAAGAACGCTTTGCCCTGCATATCTTCCCCTTTCCTCTGAGCCAGGCGAATTTGAAAAAATTTGCCGCCTCGCCCTGGAGCAAATTTTGGCAGGCCCTGGAGCCGGGATACACCGCCTTTGAGCTGTCAAAACAGGTCCCCGAGGTATCGGTACACAACGGTGAATATGTGGTGGAGTCGCAAAGCCGCAGGCTTGCCATGCGTCAAACCTTTGAGCAGGGAAGATAATCATGGAACCTTCGGGAGGACGCCGCCGATCGCGACGTATTGTCTTCAGCAGCACCGCGATGCTTCGCTACGGCGATGGCGACTTGCTGGAAGCACAGGTCGATACCCGCGACATCAGCCTCCACGGCCTTTTTCTTGAGACCACGGCCCGTTTGCCCCTGAAAATGCCCTGCATTGTCGAGCTCAACCTGACCGGCACCACCAGCAAGATGGAGGTCATTGCCCAGGGCGTGGTCCAGCGCCACGAGTCCGACGGCATGGCGGTGGCCTTCACTCAGCTTGACCCGGACAGTTTCCTCCATATCCTCAATCTGGTCAAACTCCACGAAGCGGAATAAGGGTGCATGGGCGCCCTTATTCCACCACCTTCTCTTTAAGCCGCCAGCACGGCATAATAGCAGGTGTGAGCCGCCTTGCCCTTTGACGGGCCGCCCTGTATCAACCGGACGGCAAGAAACGAAGGCCATTCCTTTTGACGCGGCTACCATTCAACGATTTTTTCAAGTGCCCATCACACCGGGGGCGTTTCGTCCATCAGGATATCAACCGGTGTTCGTTTCGGTGGATATCCCCCGCCCAGTGCATCGATTGACAAAAAAGCATCCAGCGGAGCCTAACGACACCAATCGGCGGGGGGCGTTACGAATAAAAAATTTTCGTCACCTTGTCCTCATCGCTTTTGGCCGCCAGGTCGGCAATCCTGGCCGCCATTTGCTCGTTGTTGGCGGGAAATGCCTGTTGCGGACAGTTGCGGACGCACTGCCGGCACAGCACGCAGGAGGCCTGGTCGATCACCGGAAAAGGATTTAAGGTGATGGCCGCCACTGGGCATCCTTCGGCGCAGGCGCTGCATTGCAGGCACAACTCCTCGTTGACCGCCAGAGGGGACATGGCCGCCTTGGCCGCGGCTAAGCTCTTGGTCGCGGCATCGGCGCGCAAGGCGGGCGAAAGATAATCCAGTTGGTCAAGGGCAAGGCCAGGCGGGTGTGGATGGTCCAGGGCGGCGGTGATGTGATCGACCAGGAGATGGAGCTGGGCCAAATCATCCTGGTCCGGATGCCCCGCTGCCAGCGGTTGCGCCACACTCCACATGGAGGAGTGCACCGCCAGGATCTTGGCCGCCCCAAGGGGCAGGTAGTCTTTTTTAAGGAGGTGCTGGGTCATTTCCAACAGGGCCAGGCCGCTGGTCACTCCGCCCCAGGTGACAAAGGGCACGGTGTGGCAGCGCGAAGCAGGCGCCGGTAATTGGTCAATGAAGGTGTGGACCAGCGGGACCGCATGATCGCAGTAGACCGGTGAACCGATCCACAGACAACAGGGATTTTGCAGCATCGATGCCAGGGCCTCATGTGCTGCTTGCTCGTTTTTGCCAAGATCAAGCAGAAGCGCGGAGCGGTTCTTTTCGCTAAGACGATGGTGGATGGCGTTGGCGATGCAGCGGGTGCTCCCCGCCGGAGAAAAAAAGGCAATGATGTGATTGTGCATGGGTGGGGCGCTCGATTTTTAGGGGATGAAGTGGCGGAATGTTCCTGCGGGCATTTTTCTTGTTTATTCGTCCGCAAGAAGGTTAAAATCCTGGCCTTTTAAGGAAGGTGGCATTCTGCTGGCAGCTGGCGTGTACTGGCGGTCGTGGAATGTCACCAGGCAGCTCCCTCAACTATTACTCCGGCGATTCAATGATTGACCATCTTTCAGCCTACCTCCAGGCAACTATCCGTTTTTACCTGCATCAATCACGACATGCCTGGCAACGGTTGAGCTCATTATCCACCGGAACAATATAAGGTCGAATACCGCCGCTGGCCCACAATTTTCCCCATCATAAAGATCGCAAGGTTTTTTGTTTTTCTGCGTTCAAGGAGTTTGTTGATGCATACCGATGTACCGCTGTCCGGCCAGCTTGTCCCGGCCGAGGAAATTGCCCGCCGGGTTGTGCGGCTCCAGCACGGGTTGGAGGAGAAATCGCTGGACGGCGCCCTGATCCTGGACCCGTTGAACATGTATTACTACACCGGCACGATCCAACAGGGGCTGGTGTTTGTGCCGACGGCCGGGGAGGCGATCTTCCTGGTCCGGCGCAGCTATGAGCGGGCCCGGCTGGAGTCGCCCCTGCTGAAGATATTGCCCTTGAAAGGGTTCAGCCAACTGCCGGTCATCCTGGCCGACCTGGGCCTGGCCGCCACGGCCTTGGGCGTGGCCGAGGCGCATCTGTCGGTCGCGCTCTTTCGCACCCTGGCCAAGACCTTTGCGCAAGCTGTGTTCACGGACATCAGCGACAGCTTAAGCCTGATTCGGGCGGTGAAATCCGAGTACGAGGTGGATCTGATCCGCACCGCCGGGCTCCTGCACCAGCAGGTCTATGACGCCATCCCGGCCATGCTCCGTCCAGGCATGACCGAATGGGAGCTTGGGTCCAAGATCCAGCAGCAGGTAATGGCCCTGGGGTATTCCGGGATTACCCGATTTGTCGCCAGCGGCGCGGAACTGTTCTTAGGCGTCGTCAGTTTCGGTGAGTCGGGCAACTATCCCACCGCCTCGGTGGGGCCGGGCGGCCAGATGGGGCTGTCTCCGGCCTTTCCTCTGGTCGGCGGCCGGCGGCGGCTCGGTCGGGGTGAGCCCATCTTCATCGATGCCGGATTCGGTTATGAGGGCTATTTCACCGACAAGACGAGAATTTTCTCCTTGGGTCCGCCGCCCGCCGCTGCACTCGCGGCCCACCAGCTTTGCCTGGATATCCAGGAGGCTGCCCGCAGCCGCCTTAAACCCGGGGCCGTTCCCTCCCAAATTTACCGGGAGGTCCAGGACGAATTCGTCTTTGCCCGAGGCTTTGCCGAGCACTTCATGGGTTTTGGCAGCAACCAGGTGTCGTTTCTGGGACACGGCATCGGCCTGGCGATTGACGAATTCCCGGCCATTGCCGGCAAGATCCACACCCCCCTTGAGGCCAACATGGTCATTGCCCTGGAGCCCAAGAAGGGTTTGGCCGGCATCGGCCTGGTCGGGGTGGAGAACACGTATCTGGTCACCGCTGCGGGCGGTGAGAAACTGACGCCCGGAACTGACCATCTGATCGTAGTCTGAGGTCGTCTGAAATTCTGTCGGCAAAAAATGCGGGTGGTGCTTAGGTGCAGGACTTGCCCGGATCAGGCTTTTTTAGTTTCAATCCGCCGCAGGCAGCACCAGCATCCCGTCCAGTCGGTCGAGCAGGGTCCCCTTGGCCAGCGGCAGCTCCTTGCCCGCCTCCAGGCTGCTCAGGATAGTCCTGGCGATGGGGTATTTTTGTTCGGGGCAGTTGCCGTGCTTGACGCGGAGCGCCCAGATGGTATGGAGCACGATCGGCTTATTGTTACGCAGGCCAACGTAGAGCATGATGTGGCCCGGATGGTGGAGCAGGGTCCTGAAGGGGATTCCTTGTTCGCGGATGCGTTGTTCCTTGGCAGCGGCGGAAAGCCCCGCCAGTGACATGGGTTGCCCCGCATTGATCTGCTTGACCGAATTGCGCGGCAGCCAGATGCCGAAGGCGAGCAGGAAATCCCTGGTGGTAGCCGAGCAGTCACGGTTGCGGTACATCTCGCCCCATCCATACGGAGTTTTGATAAGTTCGTTGCCGACATCGGTCACCGCCTCGGGAGCAAACGGCAAGGGATGACGGCGGGCATCGGCCTTGGCGATGCGGGCGGTGGTGAAAATGGCGCGGTCGTCATCGGCGCCAATTGCCGCCTCAATCAGCCAGTGGTCCTGTCCCTCCCTGATCAGCGGATAGAGGGTGCCGATCTTTGGCTGGGGCAGGGTTTTGCCCTCCTCGGTCCGCACCGTCGCGAAATCTTTGACCACCACCACTTGCTCCGCGGTGAGCAGCCGGCTGCGCAGACCGTCATCGGCAAGCCGAATGGCATCAGGCTCCACCCAGCCGTTGACCGAAGAGGTCTCGATGTAAATCCAGGCGCCGTCCCTGCTCCTGTGGAGGATGCGGGCCGGTTCGTTGGGCTTGAGTTCGGCGAACTGGAGATGGTCAAAGGGGGCATCGTCCGGCGTTTCGTAAAGCGGCCGGTTGGTGGGCAGGACCCGCACGAAGGCGGGTTTGATCACGATGGCCGGCTGGTCGGTCGAAGGCAGATGCTCTTGGTCGGTCAGGGCCAGCAGCGATTTCATGCGCGCCGGGCTGGCCCGCAGCCTATCCTCACCGTACCAGGTTCTGGTTGTAAGCCGCTTGATCCCCTCGGTCACCGTCTGGATATCGAACAGCGGCTCGGCCGTGGTCCAGGGGGCAAAGTATAGTCGGTCAAACCGCTGTTTGAGCTGGCTCCTGGGCCCGGCATCCATCGGCCGGCTGAAGGTTTCGGCCAAGGGCTTGATATCCTGGGCAATGACGCGGAGATCCTCGATGGGCGCCATTGCTTGTTCCACCATATCCGGACAAGCGGTCTGTAGGGGCGCGATCGGCGGTGGCGCCTGACAAATAAAGCTCCCGCTGACAAAAAAGATACACCCTGCGGTGCACACCGCGGTGATGGCGACAAGGATGCAGTTACTTTGCAATCGGCTCATGGTATTATTGTTTAAATAAAAAAAATCACGGCAATGGATGTTTGCTTGGCGGCAAGGTTCACACTAAATGGGGTCCGCGTTAGTGATATGTATCGCCGGGGCGAGCTTTTCTTGTTCTTGTTGTTTTTCATGGAAATGTAACCACTTTTGGGGAGAATCCGCCGTGAAATTTTTTTTATATTTTTTGTCGCTGATCGCCGTTTTCCTGGGCGCTTGGCTGAGCCAGCCCGCTTTTGCCGCCGACTGCCTCCAGGGAGAGGCAACCCATATCTGGCTCGTTCCCCAGATGATCAAGCCCGGGGTGCCGGTCAGGGTCATGGCGGTCTCCACCACCGGCCCGATCACCGAGATATCCCTGATTGATCCCCAGGGCACAAGCACACCCCTGACAGCAACCTTGAGTTCAGACGGTATTCCCTGGTGGAGTGCCGCAACCATCGATCCCCTGCCGGGTAACGGACATTATCGGGTCGAGGCCCGGATAAACGGCGATGCGGCAGCCTGTCAAGAGATGTATCTCGGCGCTGCCAGCCGGGAAAAAGCGGTTTGGGACGAGGCCCACGAGGCCTTTTTTGCCGCCTGGATCGAGCATCTGTTCGACGCTCCGGCTGACCAGGATTTGAGTTTTCCTTCCCTGGAACCGGTGCTGCGAGATCCCGAGCGCAATTTTCTTCATAATTCCCTGGGGATGCAGGAAGACAAAAATCTGGCCGCCACCCCTGACTGCGCCGATTTTCCCTATTTCCTCCGCAGCTATTTTGCCTGGAAAAACGGCCTGCCGTTTAGTTATCGGTTCTGCAATCGAGGTTCGGCGACCAAGCCGCCCACCTGTGAGGCGGCCATCATTAACACCGATTTCGTGCGATGGCCGGCCCCGGTCCAGGTCTTCAGGGCGGCCAGCATCCGGCTGATGGATGCGGTGCAGTCGGGGAACGGCCGCACCGGGCTTGCCAGCCAGGAAACCGATTTCTATCCCGTGCCCCTGCAACGGGAGGTGCTTTGGCCGGGAACGATTTACGCCGACCCCTATGGCCATGTGCTGGTGCTGGCGAAATGGGTCGATCAGGAGGCCGATGCGCCGGGCATCCTGTTCGCGGTCGATGCCCAGCCGGACAATTCCATCGCCAGAAAACGGTTCTGGGAAGGGACCTTCCTCTTTGCCCGGATGGCCGGAGCTGGTCCTGGTTTCAAGGCCTTCCGCCCTCTTGCCGGCAACAATCGGCTGCTGACCAACAGCGAGTTGCCGAACTATTCGCTGGAACAGGCCGAGCTGACCCCCGATGCGTTTTATGCCCAGATGGATGGATTGATCAATCCCGAGGGGCTGGATGCCAAACAGGCCTATGAGGCGACCTTGACCGCCCTGGTGGAGCAGCTTTCGACCCGGGTTAAGTCGGTGGACAACGGCGAGGCCTATTTTCGCAAAAACAGCAGCCCCATTGCCATGCCGCCGGGGGCGGCCATCTTCGAAACCGTCGGCCCCTGGGAAGATTATTCCACCCCCTCGCGGGACATGCGGCTGCTCATTGCCATCAAGGTGCTGGTTGATTTTCCTCAGAAAATACAAAATTATCCTGAGTTGTTCCACCTGGGCGCCGAGGAGGCCCAGCGGGTCAGCAAGGAGATCGAACAGTTGCATGCGCGGCTGATAACGGAAAGGACAATTCGCTATACCCGGAGCAACGGCCAGGTGCAGGAGCTGACCATCGCCGAGGTGCTGGCGCGCCGGTCGGCCTTTGAGATGGGATATAATCCCAACGATTGCGCTGAGATCCGCTGGGGGGCCGCGCCGGGAAGCGGAGAGTACGCATCGTGCCGGCGGCATGCCCCGGCGGCGCAAATCAGGCAGATGGAGATGGTGCGCGGTTGGTTTCGGGAAGCGAGGCGGCCGCCCCGCTGAGTCGGAAACGCAACCTATGCGGCCATTGGCATTGCCGGATTACAAGAACATCCTGCCGGGGTGGCGGGAGAAAAACAAAAAAATTTGGCCTGATGGCAAGCAATCCGTCGGGCAAGAAGAGGAAAGATGGAAAATAAGGAACAGCCGGGGGGTATCGCGATCCCGCGCCGGCAGCATCGGATCGTGACCCGGATGATCAAGCTCTGGCAGGCGCATGGCATCGTTGACGAGCAGACCGGAGCACGGTTGGCAAGCTCGATCAATATCGCCCCGTTCGACTGGCAGCGGACCGCCCGCTATGCCTTTGTGATTGCGATCTGCTGCCTGGTGACCGCGGTGGGATCGCTCCTGGCCGACCGATGGCTAATGGCCTTGCTGGAGCGCATCTTCGATGCGCCTGCCCTGATGAAGTGCGGATCTGCAACGGCTGTGTCCGCCGGGATTTTCTGGTTCGGGCTTTCCCGCCGCCGTAAATATCCGCAGCGCATCTACAGCAACGAGGCCATTTTCTTTGTCGGGGTCCTGGCCCTGGCGGTGGCGGTGTTCTTTCTCGGCCTGGCCTTTGATACAGGGACCGGGCACTTTTCGGTGCTGTTCTTGATCGCCTCGATTTTGTATGCCTTGTTGGGTTTGTGGTTTCCGTCGGCGCTGGTCTGGGTCTTTGCCCTGCTGACCCTGGGGGCCTGGATGGGCACCGAGACCGGGTATGTCTCGGGCTACGGCGCTTATTACTTAGGCATGAATTATCCGCTGCGGTTTGTCCTGTTCGGGGCGGTACTGACCGGCCTGGGCGTGGCGGGCCAGCACGCCGCACGCCGGCACGGCAGGACCCAGCTGGTCAGTCACCTGCTCATGCTCTCGCCCCAGACCAAGGTCATCGGCCTGCTGAACCTGTTCAACGCCCTGTGGATCATGTCGATCTTCGGCAACTATGGTGACCCGGACTCCTGGTATCGGGCTCGGCAGTACGAACTTTTCCATTGGTCACTGCTGTTCGGTGCCGTCTCGATCGCGGCCATTTGGTATGGGCTTAGGCGCGATGACGGGGTGATGCGCGGCTTTGGCCTGACTTTCCTGGGCATTAACCTGTACACGCGGTTTTTCGAGTATTTTTGGGATGCGACCCACAAGGCGATTTTTTTTGCGCTCCTCGCGGTCAGCTTCTGGTACTTGGGGAGTCGGGCAGAAGTGATTTGGCGTCTCGGCAGACCTCGGCCGCAGGCCCGCGCCGATGCGTCGCCGCAACCTGGGGAAGGCGGCGATTGATGGCGCCTCTAGGCCAGAGGGATGTTTGTTAAGCAAACCCTGAGGGGGTTTGTTGCCGCAAGTTTGTTGCCGTCATACGATCGCGCCCGTTTTTTCTTCTTTACCTATTGTTGCCCTGCCATGACTCCAGCGATCAATGCAGCCCAAAAAGCCGGCATCCCTTATCGGATACATGAATATACCCACGATGCCGGCTCTCCATCCTATGGCGAGGAAGCGGCTCATAAGCTGCAAATTAAGCCAGACCGGGTTTTCAAGACCTTGGTGGTCGAGATCGACAACCAACAGTTTGCCGCCGGCATCGTGCCGGTCTCTCGCCAGTTGGACCTCAAGCGCATGGCCAGGGCCCTGAACACAAAAAAAGCGGCCATGGCTACGGCGCACGATGCCGAGCGGATGACCGGATACGTGCTGGGCGGGATCAGCCCGCTGGGGCAGAAAAAACGGTTGGCAACCATCATCGATGGTTCGGCAGCCACCTTTGCCACCATTTTCGTCAGCGGAGGCCGCAGGGGCTTGGAATTGGAACTTGCCCCCGCTGATTTGGCCCGCTTGACCGGTGCCCGGTTCGCGGCGATCAACAAATAAATGATGACTGGTCCACCTTGGCAGCATTTGCTCTGATAACTATTTGATAATAATTTTGATGTATTAAAAAATGGCCCAGGAAAAAATGCGATGCGGATGGTGCGGGACTGATCCCCAGTACCTTGCCTACCACGATACCGAATGGGGCGTACCCGTGCATGACGACCGGCTCCTGTTCGAGTTCCTGGTGCTCGAAGGTGCCCAGGCAGGGTTGAGCTGGCTGACCATCTTGCGCAAAAGGGAGAATTATCGCCAAGCCTTGGAGAATTTTGCCTGCGAGCGTTTGGCCGCATACACGGAAGACGACGTCACCCGCCTGCTTGCCAACCCCGGAATAGTTCGCAACCGGCTCAAGATCGCCTCAATGATCAAGAACGCCCAGGCCGTACTGGCCATCAAGGAGGAGTTCGGCTCCTTTGATGCCTTCCTTTGGCGATATGTGGACGGGGTGCCGGTGCAGAATCAATGGCAGCGTCTTGAGGAGGTCCCGGCGCGGACGCGGTTGTCGGATCTGATCAGCAAGGATTTGCAGAAAAGAGGGTGCAGTTTTGTCGGTTCAACCATATGTTACGCCTTGATGCAGGCCGTGGGCATGGTCAACGACCATTTGATGAGCTGCTTCCGCCACCGGGAAATCGCCCGTCTCGGTTAACAAGTCGTATCGTCCTGTTTTTTTACCATCGTAGGAGATGAAACCATGATCACCACTATAGTGGAATTTGAACTTGCCGAGCCGCTTTCGCGTGAGCAGGCCAGAGAGATCTTTCTGAGCACCGCGCCCAAATACCAGGGCATGCCCGGTTTGATCCGGAAATACTACTTTGTCAATCAGGACGGAACCAGGTCGGGCGGCGTCTATCTCTGGCAATCCCGCCAAGATGCGGACCGTCTGTATAACGATGAATGGAAGGCGTTTGTTCGGGGCAAATACGGCGTTGATCCCAAGGTTAATTATCTGGAGACGCCGGTGGTGGTCGACAATGTCTTCAACCAGGTCATTGCGGACGATTGAGGCCTCACGCTCGGTGCGGAGCGGCCCGCCGTGGAGCGCGGCCCCTGTCAGCCAGATTATGGCAGCAGAAGAGGTATTGCATGAACAATATTCAGGAAAAAGATTGGGCCGAGGAGAGCTGGCACGGCCATACCGGCATGGATAGCGCAAGCGATTACTGCCTTGCCCCGTCGGAAACCGGGCAGGAATCCGACGACGCGCCCGGGCAGGAGCCCGGCGACCACAGCGACAAGTGATCTGCCGGGCAGCTCGGTCGCCGGTTTGACCGGATTGTTGAGGAAACGTACCTGATTTGATGGAAACAGGGTTATATCATTTTCTATTGTTAATGCAAAAAATATTTATATTTTTTGCATTAAAATTCAATATGCTCCCGCCAAAACCCGCTGCATTGGCAAGAGGACATGGTATTACAGGTGAAAGTCGCCCGCCCGTTCGGGTTGATAGGTGACCTCCTCGATCCGGACCCGCAAAGCCCCTCCTCCTGGCTTTGGCCACTCGATTTCATCCCCCTGGGAAAGGCCCAAGAGCGCACTGCCCACCGGGGCGAGGATGGAAATTGAGCCGCCCTTGGCATCCACGTATTGGGGGTAGACCAGCCGCAGACAGAACGCCTCCTGCGAGGGGGCGATCTTGAAGCGGACGGTCGAATTCATGGTCACCACATTGGGCGGCATGTCCTTGGGGTCCCGGATTTCGGCGCGATCCAACTCTTCTTCCAGTTCATCCCGGCAGGGGAACGAATTGGCCGGCAAGGAGGTCAAAAGGGCCTCCAACCGTTCGGCATCCAGGGTGGAAATGACGATCTTGGGCTTTGCGGCTTCTTTCTTCATGCTGCACTCAATCAATGGAAATGTCCTGGTGGCGAAGCAGATAAGCCTGACATTCGGAACCGGCCTAACAACGTGCTGAGCGTCCCATGATATCCATCCAACCCGCGAAGGTCAATGAACAA
>WRKE01000290.1 GCA_009778235.1 Pseudomonadota bacterium | reverse complement strand
CTTCTTGCCCCCTTGCCGATGCCATGACTAAAGCAAACCGCATACCAGACAAGACAATGAGGCAACTTCAGCCCCATGGACCTTGCCGAACCCCCAAGAACACGACGAAGCGCTACGATTAGGTAACGGCAAAATTCCGCGACCGCTTCCTTTTGGTGACATTCGCGCAACCAAGCCCCGCTGATGCGCATTGTCAATGGAACCTATGGACAATTGTGGTACAGTACCGCACAGGTCCATTTTATTCCGCCCCTCTACTCCTTGAAAATCAATGCCAGACACCTTCTCTTCGCCCCGAATGCGGCGCGAAGCCCGAACCGTGGAACTGATGATCAGCAAATACTGCCGAGACCATCACCGCACCTTGTCCGGACCGTGTGAGCCTTGCCGTCAATTGCTGGCCTATGCCCTGAAACGGCTGCACCATTGCCCCTTCCAGGAGCACAAATCCACTTGCGGCAAATGTCTGATCCATTGTTATGCGCCCAACCGGCGCGAGCAGATTCGTCAGGTAATGTTCCACAGCAGATGGCGCCTGCTCTTCTCCCACCCGGTGCTCGCCCTGCTCCACCTGGTGGACGGTCTGCGCCAACCCCGCCGCAAGCAGGAATCCGGCCCCACTTGACACCAAAGGTCAAATCCCGTAAACTTTTCGGCTGCAACGGCCCGTCAGCCCTTCAGTTCAACTTACCCCTGGTACTCGCCATGTTTGGAATAGGTCTCCCGGAAATGATCGTCATCCTTGCGGTGGCCTTGATCGTGGTCGGTCCGGACAAACTGCCTGGTCTGGCCCGCTCGTTGGCAAAGGGCCTGATGGAAATGAAGAAAACACTCAATCAGGTCAAGGAGAGCCTGACCCAGGAAGACGAAGATCTGAACGCCATTCGGCGTGATTTGCATCAAACCGCCGATGAGCTGCGGACCCAATTGATCGATACCGATCTGGCGGCGTGGCGGCCCACGACCGGGCCGGCTACGCCGCAGGAAAAGGAGCCGATCATCGACGTGGAACCCGAAGCCCGGGCCATTGCGGCTGAACTGGGAGAGCAGGACGATGATCCGCCGGCGCCAGCCCCAGCCGCTGACCAACAGGAAGAGCTGTATCCGCCCGCCGAAGTTGCCCCCAAACCAGCCGGGGACAGTGCCCAGACACCATGATCGCGATCCTGGAACAGTTCGCCCCCCACCAGGCGGAGCTGCGCCGGCGGCTCATCTGCTGCTGTGTGGCGATCCTGTTGACCAGCGCGGCAGCCTATCTCTTTAAGGATGAGATCACCGCATGGTGCATGCGGCCGCTTCATCTTGCCTATCCCCAGGTGGGCAAGATGGTCTACACCAAGCTCACCGACGCCTTTCTCACCTATATCAAGCTTTCTCTGCTGGTTGGCGTAATCGTCGCCTTTCCCTACCTGTTGTACCAGGTGTGGCTTTTCGTCGCACCAGGTCTGCTTGAGCGCGAAAAACGGACGGTGCGGACCATTACCCTCTGGGCCTCGCTGCTTTTCCTGGCGGGCGCGGCCTTCGCCTTCTTCGTCGCCCTGCCCCGGATGCTCCATTTTTTCATGGGTTACGCCTCGCCCACCTTGCAACCGATGCTCAAGCTCGGCCTGTACCTCACCTTTACCGCCCGCATGGCCCTGGCCTTCGGCATAGCCTTCGAGATTCCCTTCCTGATGGTGATGGCCACCCGGGCAGGCCTGCTTAACCGCGATCACTTCCGCCAAAAACGCATCCCGTTTTATATCGCCATCGCGGTTCTCTCCTTTCTGTTGGCCTCCGGAGAAATCACCGCCACCGCCCTGCTTGCCCTGCCCCTTTTCGCCCTGTACGAAACCGGCATCGTGGCCTGCCGCATCTTCAGCACCCAACGAAACAACCTGCCCGATCAAGGGACTGCCTGATAAAAGCCCGCGCCTTGCCCCTATCCTCCCGCCCCTCGGCCTTCACCACTCTATGCCCATGGAGATAAAACACGGAATTGGTAAGACCCGGTTCAGGAAATCGGGACGATCTCCTGTTTGAGCAGGCAGCAGGAAATGCGATGGATGGGCGTGTGGTCTGGATGGTACTGGATATTGTCGGGCTGGAGCAGCTTGTTCATCACACAGCCTTCGGGGATGTTGAGCGGAAAAAAACGCTCCTCGGTGAGACCTTCCCGGCGGATGAGCCGACCGCCCTCAAGCTGATGGCCGTGGATGGGGTGATCTTCGCACAAGGGGCACCGATACACCCGGCCATTGGGAAAAATAAAAAAATTATCGGCCACCACCCCTGCGCACTGGAAGCTCTCCTCAATATCGAGATACACCTTGGGATAGATGACGTGGATGCCCAGGCGGGCCGCAGCTACGGCGACCTCGGGCACGATGGCCAACCACTGTTCGGGCGCGACCTGCCAGGCCTCTCCGGACGCCGGCCGGTTGAGCACCGGGTTGCCGCGCAGGCCGATCACCTGGATAAAGAAGCGGCGGACCCCCAACTCGGCCAGCAAGGCGGGCATGCGGTGCAGGTGGCCGATATTGAGGCTGGACACGGTATAGATCAAACTGGTATTGAAGCCGCGGTCCACTGCCCGGCGAATGTTTTCAGTACAAACCGCAAACACCCCATCTCCCCGGATCGGATCGTTGACCGCCGCATCCGGCCCGTCGAGGCTGAAGCTCAGGTAATCCAGCTCCCGGGCACTGACCTGGTCGAGCAGGTCATGGAAGAGGTAGCCGTTGGTATCCACGGTCACCGCGTACCGCATCGATTTGGCCGCCCGGATAATGGCCGGCAGTTCGGGATGCAGGGTGGGCTCGCCGCCCAACAGGATGAGATTGGTCTGCTGTTCGGGCCGGGCGAACAATTGCAGGGTTTGGCGGACAGTGGCCAGCGGCAGGGTGGCGGTGCCGTGTTGGCCGGGGTTGATGTAGCAATGCCGGCAGGCCAGGTTGCAGGCGGTGAGGATATGGAAGAAGATATTGCGTTCACCCGGCTTAAATCCCACGGTACGGGCGGTCGGCACGGTGGTCATCGGGTCGCCTCGACGGTCTGGGCCATGGTGTAGCGGGCCAGCAAACTGTCCTGCCAATAGGTGCCGATATCAAAAAATTCCTGAAACAGCCGCAAGCTCTCCCCGCGCAGCACCCGGTCAAACAAAAAAACCCGCATCTGGGCATACAAGGGATTGAGCACGGACAGCGGCAGGTTGGCGCCGCCGCCCATCACATCTTCATAGGCCCAGACAAAGGTGCGGATGCCGGACAGCAGCATGGTGGCATAACACATCAGGCAGGGTTCCAAAGTGGTGTAGACCGTCACCGTACCGAGATCCAGGCCCGGCTGGTCGGCGATCAGCCGTCGCAGGGTGACCACCTCGGCATGATCGATCTCGTTCCTGCTCCCCTCGATGCTGTTACACCGCCGGCCTTGGGCAACAATTCGTCCAGCGGCGACCATGACGCATCCAACCGGGAATTCCCCCGCGGCCAAGGCCTGCCGGGCCTCAGCCAAGGCCATCCGCATCCACTGTTCGTGTTCACTCATCATCTGACCAGATTCCAATATGAAAACGTGCCCAAAAGGCTGGCCTTCAAGCTGTACCACGGGGCCGGGTGACTGTCAAAACTAGAGTGAGCGGCTGAACCCGAGGATATGCTTGTCGACGGCCAGGTCTGTTTCCGGCTGAACCCAGTCGTGACCGCGATCGATAAAGGGCAGGTACACCAGCCTGATGGTCATCTCGGCCAGCCGGACCTGGGGCAGCAGAGGGAAAATCCGGCGCGGGCTGGCGGCGGACGCGGCGAGGATCAGCTTGACCGCCTGCCGAGCCTCCGAGGACGGCAGGGTTACCGGGAACAGGTCCGGCCGCACCTTGGCCGGAACAGGCGAGAGCCGCCATTGCCGCAAGGTGGCCTGTCGACCGACCTGGAGGAAGGCCTTGGGCCGCAGTCGAATCGCGGGAACCCAGACGCTCATGGCTCTATCGCCCCACTGCGGCCGGGGCAGGAAAGGTTGATTGGTGCGAACCACGAAATCGGCGAAGCTGGCGATGCGCAGGGCCGGGATTTGGGCGGATATCTGCCAGAACGGCAAGAAGAGATCCGCCCCTTCCCCGGCCGGCTGGAGCTGCCAATCCACACCAGACATGCCAGCGGGACCGATCTCCCAGGCAGAGGCGCAATTGGCGCAGGTCATGACCTGGCAGTCACCGGTCCCCGAAAGCCCGGCACCGCATTGGGGGCAGAGGGTGGCCTCAAACCGAATCCGCCAGGCCTGGTCAAACGGTTTGCCGTCCAGGCTGTCGCCCCCGGTTTCGTCAAGTCCAATCAGCCGTTGACTGTTCACCCCGTCGTAGATCCCCTGCTTCTTGATCACCAACGGCAGATAGATATAGCTTAAATGTTCGCCGATATAGGCCCGGTGATAGAAAATATCACCCGCCGGCGCCAGATTGCTCACTGCCGCCGCTTTCTCGACAATGGCGCCGCTCTTGAGGGTTTGGGGCAAAAAAAGATTGCCTCCTTCAGGGGTGACCCGGATCAGAGGCATGGCCTGGGGGCGCAGACCCAACGAAGGCGGCAGACCGGGAGACGGGTTGGCCACCTGGGTGGTATCGACCACCCGGTGCTCGATGGTGTCGGCGGTCACCAGGAAAATGGTCCCCTTGAACCGGAGATACGGAGCCAGCAGATGGCCGTCGGTGGATGCCTTGCCGGCCATGGGCAGGAGATAGCGGAACGGACCGCCGCATTGAAGCAGGCTTTTGATGCCGCAATAGGTGCAGGTCAGGATATGGTCGTTTTCAACGAAGTCGAGCCCGGCCCCGCATTGGGGACAACTCTGTTCAATCCGGATCGTCATTGCCGGTCGCCCACGCCTGATCTCTTGAGACTGGCCGTGCGTTATCCGAGCCGTTCGCCGCACCGGTTACAGAACAGGGAGCCGGGCAGGTTGTCGGTGTGGCAATGCGGGCAGGATTGCTCGCGCGCCTGCTCATCCACCGAATGACCGCAAAGTGGGCAGAATTTGACACCCGGCATCAAATTGTTGCCGCAATGGGAGCATTGCTGGTTGAGGACTTGTTGATGGCCGCAAAAGGGACAAAAACGGGCAGTGGCCGCAATCATATTGTCGCATTCCGCGCAGGCCACTTCCCGGACGCCCCCCTTGCGCTCGGCGTTCGGCTGAAGGCCGGCGAACATGGCCGGCATCATCATGCCCAGCCCCAACCCCAGCCCGGCTCCGGCCTCACCGCCCGCGGCGGCCGCCTTTTCCATGGCCATGGCCGCCTTCATCCGGACAAATTTATCCATGTCCTTGATCACACTCATCCGGGCACGGTCGTCAATGGCCTGCTGCACCTCGGCCGGCGGGGTGATCGAGGTCACATACAAACCGGCCAGGGCCAGG
The DNA here is from genome assembly GCA_009778235.1 of Pseudomonadota bacterium. GTDB lineage: Bacteria > Desulfobacterota > Desulfobulbia > Desulfobulbales > Desulfobulbaceae > Desulfobulbus. The sequence continues at coordinate 7,735 of WRKE01000290.1, read as the reverse complement.
CCGAGCCGGGAGAAATCGCGGGCCAGGATCTTTTCCAGCCCATCGGCGATATCGTCGAACCGGCCGGGCAGATCAAACAAGGAGGTGAGGTGTTCCCCCAGGTAGTCATTGAAACGGGAGACGATCACCTGGCGCAGATAATCCTCCACCTGCTCAGTGGTGTATCGGCCCATGGTGCCGGCCAGGGTATTGATCAACAGCAGCGGCTGGGCCACGCGGATGTTGAACACCCCGTGGGCACGCAGGCGGACCAGGCCCAGTTCGGCGTCACGAAACGCCACGGGATCCTGGGTGCCCCACTTGAGGTCAGGAAAGGTCTTGAGGTTAACAAAAAAAACCTCGGCCCGCAGCGGGCTGACCATCCCCCAGGGCGCGGAAAGGAGCTTGGTCAGGATCGGGATGTTGCCGGTCCTTAAGGTATGACGGCCCGGCCCGTAGGCATCGCAGGCCTTGCCCTTGTAAAACAGGATGGCGGCCTGGCTTTCACGCACTGTCAGTTGCGCCCCGTACTTGATCTCTCCCGATCCCTGCCCGGGCAGGCGGTGCAGCAATTCCTGACCGCTCTCGTCAAACCACTCCAGCGCTTCCAACAAAATGACGTTATCAACACCCATGAACTTCCGCTCCTGAAAAGATTGCTATGGCCACTGGACGTATTATAGTGGCCCCAACCATGGATCAAAAAGAAAAAAGCACCTCCCCGGCACAGGGATCCGTTGACCGGATGGTGCGAGACAAATACAAAACATCTCTTTTCCCCGGCCATCAGACCAAGGAGATGGAGTCATGATTCCCTTTGAACAGCAATGGAGCGTGGAATCGGCCATGCGCATCATGCGGCACCCGACCGTGGACAGCGAGCTCTGGGCCTCGGCGGTCGAGTGGCTCCTGCTGCACGGTCCACCCGAGATCCGCGCCCTTTTAGAGCAGGCCGGCACCCATGCCACCAGCGTCCAATTTCCCGAACTCAAGCCGCACCGCTACACCTTCGAGGGCAGCCCCTGCTACGACCTGGCCGAATTGGCGCGGAGCCTGGGCATCTCCGAGGAAGAGGCCAGGCAACAGCTCCTAGCGAAGGAACGGGTCCATGGCGTCCAACACGGTTTAACCGAGGACGATACCACTGCCCTGCAATAGACCACTATTCCCCATGCCACGGCCTTCCCGCCAAGTCACCCCCTGCCTGACGGATGCCATTGACCGCTACCAGCCCGAAGTCACGTTGCGATAGGCAATAAGCTCAAAGATCCGTTTATGTGGATCGACCTGGATGTGATAGTAGCAATCCTGCGGCATGTAGATGTAGGGGATTTCCTCTTCCTGGCGCGACAGGAAACAGGATAAAATCATGCGATTCACCGCCCGGTGGCCGACGATCATGATATTCTCGTCGTAGTTGTTGAGGAAAAAGACCTTTTTCAAACCGCGGTTCACCCGCTCCTCCATGCTTTTGTAGCCCTCGCCCCCGGGATAGACATAGCGGTACTTGTTCGGGCCCCGCGCCTTGGCCACATGCGGCATATTCCGGCGGATCTCCTCATAGGTCATGCCTTCACAGACCCCGGCATGGATTTCGTTGAACTCCGGCAGGGCAATGATCGAACAGGGCTCCTGGCGTTCGGCGATCGGGGTGGCGGTCTGCCGGGTCCGGATGTAATTGCTGGTAAAGATGATGGGAATCCGGACGGTGGCAAAATGCTCGGCCAGGGCATTGGCCTGCTCCAGCCCCTTGTCGGTAAGTTCGGAATCGCCGCCGATGCGGTCCTCATGGTTGTAGATAGTTTCACCATGGCGGACCAGAAAGAGGTTGCGCACCACCCTGGTGGTGATGATGTCGCGGATGCGGTCATAATAGGGCAAGACGTCGGTGATCCGCTCCTGGAGGATGCAACTGTCAAAGGAATCCACCAGGATGCGGTTGGGCTCGTTGTCGAGTGGTTCGGAGATCGACTCGTAGTAGGCGATCCGCTTGACAAAGCTTTCCAGGGCCTTTTCCGGGGGCAGGTGCCGGAACTCCTTCAGCCGCGCCTTGCGTTCCAGGTTGGCCTCCAGGGCCTCTTCGTCGGCATTGAGGCACTCGATGTAGCAGAGCGGCACCCCGGGAAAGGCCGCGGCGATGTCCTGCCGCCTCGCCCTGGTGACATTGCTGGCATCCATGATGACCACCTCGCCTCCGTCGGCCAGAAAGGCCTGGGCCTTTTCGACGTTCATCCGTGAAATCCGCTCGCGCATCTCGCGCCCATGAACATTGGCCGGCGAAAAAAACTCCGAGGACGAGGTGTTGGCATTGGTGTCGAGCTTGCGCCGCAATTCGCCGTTGTTGAAGATGCGCACCCTGATCCCGTCCAGCTCCAGGGTGCGGCCCAGCTTGCGTGCCATGGTCGATTTACCGCGTGCCGGCAGTCCCACCATGACGATGACCAATTTCCGCTCCATAGCTTCATCTCCTTCCGGCAGGCGCACCGCCGGTGACAACGGGTTGATCGGATCGTTTAATTATATGAAATCCCGCAAAAAAATACAAAACAAATGCTGGCGGCGGCCGCATCCGCAAGCTGATTTTCCAATCCTTCTTTGGCAGGGAATTGGAACGGTTCTGATTGCATTGTGCACATATTCAGCAGTGGCTCTATACAAGATTCAGCATTCTGGATTGTGGAGCTTCGCCATGGTCGATGAGATGACCTTAACGTTACCGACAGGTAGCAATCAGTCGCCGATTGTGGTATCATAAAGAATTCTTGCAGGCGGTCTCACCGCATGACACCCGCCTCGCCCATCTCAACCAACCGTGCAATGGTATGACGCTGAAAGGAAAATTCATCCTCGCCGTGGTCACCATCCTGCTTTTCTCCTACGGGGCGCTGCTGGTCTACATCTCTGACCTGCAAAACCGTCTGATCATCGGCCAGGCCGAGCAGCAAGCCCGCATGCTCTACAAACAGATCCTGCTCACCCGGCAATGGGTGGCCGATCATCAGGGCTTGTTTCTGGTCCAGTCGCCCACTGCCCAGCCCAACGCCTTTCTCCATGAACCGGTGATGACCACCGCAACCGGCCTGGTCCTGGTCAAGCGCAATCCCGCCATGGTTACCCGGGAACTCTCCGAGTATGCGGCCAAAACCGGGATGGGCTGGTTTAGGGTGATCAGTCTGCGGCCGGTCAATCCTGCCAATGCCCCCGACCCCTTTGAGAGGGACAGCCTGATCAGGTTCGCCAAGGGCGAGGGCGAGCGGCTGGCCCTGGAGCGCAAGAACGGCGGCAAGGTGCTCCGTTACACCGCCCCGCTGGTGACCGAGACCTCCTGCCTGATCTGCCACAGCGAGCATGGCTACCACCCCGGCGAAATCCGGGGCGCCCTTTCCATCACCATTCCCATCACCTGGGCCGATGCCGTCATCCACGCCAACAACCGCACCCTGCTCATGCTGGGCCTGTTCTCCGTGCTGGCAGCCGCCCTGGTCATGTTTTTTTTATTTAACCGGCTGGTTGCCCGACCGATCCATCAACTGGCCTCAGCCATGGCCGCTTTTCCCGAACAAAAGATCGAGTCGCTCGACCTGCCGGTCAGCAAAGATGAAATCGGCAGTCTCAGCACCTGTTTCGTGGCTCTGTGCCAGCGTCTGACCACTTCCCAACAGGCCCTGGCAGTTGCCAGCGACAAAGGATTCCAAGCCGAAAAGCTGGCGGCCCTTGGCCAGCTGACCGCGGGCATTGCCCATGAAATCAATAATCCGCTGGCCGGCATGCTCAACTGCGTCAAAATCATGGAGGATGAGCAGGACAACGCCGAGCTGCAAAGGCGCTATCTCGAATTGCTCCGCAAGGGGTTGAAACGGATCGAACAGATCATGCGCCAGTTGCTCAATTACGGGCGGGCCGCCCCTCTGCACCTGCACCAGGCCAGTATCGATGCCATCATTGCCGATTGCCTGGAACTGCTGGGCCACCGGCTACGCGACATTGAGCTCAACCTCGACCTGCACTGCAGCGATCCCTGCAATATCGACAGCGAACTGGTCAAGCAGATCGTGATGAACATCGCCTTGAATGCCATTCAGGCCATGCCCGGAGGCGGCCGCCTCAGCGTTGCCAGCCGGGAGGAAAACGGGGTCGTGATCCTCACCATCGAGGATAGCGGGCCTGGGATCAATGTGGAGATTCAGGATAAGATCTTTGATCCATTTTTCACCACCAAGGAAATCGGCGAAGGAACGGGACTGGGACTGGCCGTTACCCAGGCGGCTGGGCAGCGCCTCAACGGTCGGGTCGATGTCCGCAGTCAACCAGGCGCGGGCACCACCTTCATTGTCACCCTGCCCATTGACCGTCAATGCCCTGCTTCGCCAGAGGGTGCTCAAGAACCTGTCGAAAAGCGATCATGAAACAAATTCTGTTAGTTGAAGACGACGAAATCATGCGCATTACCGTGCGCGACCGGTTGCAACGCGAAAAATGGCAGATCGATGTGGCAATCAACGGCCACGAGGCCTTGAGTCGGCTGGACCAGAAGCATTATCACCTGATCCTCTCCGATATCCGCATGCCGGGCATGGGCGGCATGGAGCTGCTGGAGCGGGCCCGCAAGCATTCACCGTACAGCGATATATTCCTGATGACCGCCTACGGTTCAGTGGAGGATGCCATTGCCTGCCTGCGGCAAGGAGCTGCCGATTATATTCTCAAGCCTTTTGAAATGGACGATCTGATCATTCGGATCAACCGCATTTTAGAGATGCAGACCGTCCGGGCCCGCTGCGCCTCGCTGGAGGACCGTTGCCGCCAGGAACACCAGGATATAATCGGCAACAGCGCCACCATCCGCCACATCTTTACCCTGATCAACCAGATCGGTCCGACCGACTCCACGGTACTGATCAGCGGAGAATCGGGAACAGGCAAGGAGTTGGCGGCCAATGCCCTGCACCGGACCAGCCACCGGGCCGACAAGCCCTATATTCGCATCAACTGCGCCGCCATTCCCGAAGGTCTGCTGGAGTCGGAATTTTTCGGGCATGAGAAAGGGGCCTTTACCGGAGCGCATGCTAAAAAACTCGGGCGCTTCGAGTTAGCCGACGGCGGCACCTTGCTGCTGGATGAAATCGGCGATCTGCCGCTGGGTTTGCAGGCAAAACTGCTGCGGGTGATTGAGGTGGGGGAATTTGAGCGGCTGGGCGGGACCAGAACCATCCGTATCGATGTACGGTTGCTCTGTTCAACCGCCAAGGATCTGAAAGAGGAGGTCGAGGCAGGGCGGTTCCGCCGCGATCTGCTCTACCGGTTGAGCGTCATCCCCCTGCACATGCCCCCTTTGCGGGAACGGACCGAGGACATACCGTTGCTGGTCGCCCATTTTCTGCACGAATTCGGGCGCAAGCGCGGCATGAATCTGTCGCTGTCCAGAGACGCCATGCAGAGCCTGATGCGCTACGACTTCCCGGGCAATGTCCGGGAGCTGAAAAACATCATTGAACGTGTTTCGGTGTTGTCACCAGGGCCGGAGATCAATGGCAACGATCTTCCCAGCGACCTGCACACCTTGCGGACAGCAATCAACGAGACCGTGACCCTGCCGCTCAGCGCAGCCATGGCCAGCGCTGAAAAACAATGCCTGATCAATGCCCTGGTCCATTGCGGCGGCAACCGGACCAAAGCCGCCGGTCAACTGGGCATCAGCCGGAAAAATCTGTGGGAAAAAATGAAGCTCCACTCCATCGAACTGTGAACCGCCGACAGGCGCTCTCACGGCAAACCAAGGACCAGGACCGCTACCGCGCCAGGACCGGGGCAATATCCGCCTCCTCGATCTGATCGGTAATGCGCACCTTGCCGATCCGCTCGGGCAGCACAAAATGGATACGGCCGCCCACGGTTTTCTTGTCAATGGCCAGATAGGCCCGCAAGGAGGCGCGGTCAAACTCGGGAGGAATATCAATCGGCAGGTGATAGGCCCGCAGCAATTGAACCATTTCCACCCCAACCGACGAATCGGCCAGACCGATACGGATTGCCAGTTCGGCCACGGCCCGCATGCCGATGGCGACCGCGAATCCATGGTTCAGCCGGTATCCCGAGGCCGCCTCGACCGCATGGCCAATAGTATGGCCAAAATTCAAGACGCGGCGTAAGCCCCCTTCCCGTTCATCCTGTTCCACCACCTTGGCCTTCAATTCGCAGCAGCGCCGGATCATCTCCATGATCACCGGGGAATCGAGCCCGAGGATGTTTTTTTGTTTTTGCCCCAGCCAGGCAAAAAAATCCGCGTCCAGCGAGGCCCCGTATTTGATGACCTCGGCCATGCCGCCGAGGAATTCCTCCCGCGGCAGGGTGTGCAGCACCTCGGTGTCAATGAACACGGCCCGTGGTTGATAAAAGGTGCCAAGCAAATTCTTGCCCTGAGCTAGATCGACTCCGGTCTTACCGCCCACGGAGCTGTCCACCTGCGCCAACAAGCTGGTCGGTATCTGAATAAAACAAATGGAGCGCATGTAGATGGAGGCAAGGAATCCGGTCATGTCGCCGGTCACTCCCCCTCCCAAAGCGATCAGGCCGTCCTGGCGGTCAAGGCCTTGCCCGGCCAGTTTGCTTGCCAACTGTTCGATGGTGCCGAGCCGCTTGCTTGCCTCTCCGGCCGGGAAGGTGATCAATTCGCAGTCAAGACCGGCCCCGTGCAGTATTTCCCGCAAGTGCCGGCCATACAGGGATGCCACCCGATCATCGCTGATAATGGCATAGCGTTTGGCAAATCCCAGTGCCTTGAGCCTTGCCCCAATGTGCTCAAATATGCCGGTGCCGATCGTGATCGGATAGCTCCGTTCGCCCAAGCCAACCTGAATCGTTTGTTCCACCTTGTCCTCGACCTTGATGCTCTGATTGATGCGGACCCGCATCTTGATTGGCAATAAAAAAGGAGATGCCGCTGATGCGGCATCTCCTGGAACACAAAAGATTTCAGCTAAGCTGAAATTGATTACATCTTGGTGCCAGCGGCAAAGCTCTGCATCTTGACTTCGACCTTCTCGGTCAGGCTGGCATAGTACGCACGCAGCCGAACCAGAACCTCTTCACGGCCAAAGTGGTCGACAACCGGCTGGCCTTCGGACAGGGCCTTGCGCAGCTTGGTGCCGGACAGGATGACGCGGTCGTCCTTGGTATGCGGGCAGGTCCGGAGAGAAGCCATGCCATCGCACTTATGGCAATAGAAGGTCCAGTCGATCTTCATCGGCTTGCAGAGCAGGTCTTTGCCGGCATCGCCGGTTTTGGGGATACGGTCGAAGATCTGCTGGGCCTCGAACAGACCGTAGAAGTCGCCAACACCGGCGTGATCGCGGCCGATCAGCATGTTGTTGACCCCGTAGTTCTGACGGAAGGTGGCGTGGAGCAGGCCCTCGCGCGGACCGGCATAACGCATATCCAGCGGATAACCGGCGTTGATGACGTGCTCTTTGACGAAATAATGATTGATCAGGATCTTGATGGCATCGATCCGGGTGTCGGCGGGAATGTCACCGGGTTTGAGGTTACCGATCAAGCTGTGAATCAGCACGCCGTCGCATACTTCAACGGCGATCTTGGCCAGGAACTCGTGGGAACGATGCATCGGGTTACGCAACTGCAGGGCGGCAACGTTGGCCCATCCACGCTCGTCAAACATGGCGCGGACCTGGGCGGGCCGCAGATAGATTCCCGGATACTCTTTCGGATACTCACCCTCGGACAGAACCTTGACCGGACC